>JAOZQW010000136.1:4518-6297 GCA_029932015.1 Candidatus Fermentibacteraceae bacterium | reverse complement strand
ACCCCGGTTCGGTCGAGATAATGACTGCGAGGATCATGGCTCCCATCTCAGCCGGACTGGAACCGGACAGACCCGATCTGGTTGAAGCCTGTCTTGCACTGCAGCCTATCTCGCCCGGTGTGCTTCGGACAGCAGCAGCATGGTTCTTCGAAAGCGGCATGTATTCCGAGGCTCTCGAAACAGCGGAAAGGGCCATAGCTGTCTCAAAAGATCCTGACCCCATGATGCTGGAGCTCGCGCTCTCTTCAGCCGGGGTGCTTGGTGACAGCGCCAGGATGGCCGCCCATGCTTCATACCTTTCAGTCCTCTTCCCGGAGACTTACGGGATGCTTCCGGTCTCCGCAGATACTTCGGGTAACTGAACTGTCCCGGCTGTTCCTGCTTCTTTGCATTGCCGCTGCCCTGGGCACGGGGCTCATTGCATGGTTCTCCGGACCTCCAGAATTCGATTATCTGGATGGTACCGAATTCGCCATATGCGGGGCCCGTATGGAGGTTCCGCATCCTCCGGGCTATCCACTCTTTATATCGCTTCTGAAGGTCTCATCAGGGATCCTCCCAACCACGAAGCTTGATTACAACGCATTCAGGATAGTCACTTCCTTCATAGCGGGTGCAGGTGTTCTGGCAGGTACTGCAGCGCTGGCGAGTTTTGGGGCAGGACCTGCGGCGGCACTGCTGGGCTCGCTCCTTTTCTTCACGCTGGGACCGGTGATGGGGCAGCTGAATGTTCTGGAAGTGCATGGATTCGCGATTCTGCTCATACTCATTGCTATCATCGCAAGACGTTCCAGGATAGGACCATACCTGTCTTCACTCTCTATGTTCGGAGGTCATCCGCTGAGCCTGCTTCTGCTTCCTATGGTCTGGACCAGGAGATTCAGGGAGAGATGGGTCCTCCTCGCAGCAATTCCTATGAGCCTGTGGCTCTTTGTACCTGTCCGCTCAACGATGCCGGCACTGAGTCATTACTCCCATCCGGACCGCGTTGATATCTACTTCAAATACCTCACCCTTTACAGTGGGAAGTTCTCACTTTTCACATCGAGAGCCATCGAAGCGGTCGTACAGGATGCGGGACCTGTATCCATCATTGTCATGCTCTTCTTCATCGTGCTTTCAGGAAGAATGAGGTGGAGACTCTTTGGAGCATTCGCGGTGAGTTTCCTGTATCTCTCCGTTTACGCCATCAGTGACACGAACAGTATGATCTGGATTGCTCTCCTCCCTCTGGCCGTGTGGGCATCCGCCGGGATCGGCAGACTTGTTTCCAGAGGGGGCCTGATGAGAGCGGCTGCAGTGCTACTCGTCGTGCTGTCTGCGTTCACAGGTGTTAAAGGCTCCTGGAGGTCGGATGATGTATCAGCATCCGTTCTCTCGAGAGATATGATCCGGGGAGTCGGCTTTGAAGGTATCTACATCTCCATCGGCTTCATCACATTCCACTCGGCATACCTTTTCGAGATGCTGGACCTCCGTCCTGATATCCTCCCGATGGACACCTACCAGTGCTTCTACAGGATACCCCCACCACAGATACTTCCCGCCCAGCTGGCCGGCCATTGGGTCTATGCGACAAGGGCATGGAATCAGAGTGCACTGACAATGAAAGGTCTTCTGTTCACTGCGAGGCAGGACTCGATAGACTGGGAGATCTACGATGTCTTCAGGCTGGATAGTCCTGTCTACGACATATACGCGAGGAACGATCTATCTGAACTCTGTGTCAGAAGAGCAGCCCAGGAGACCAATCCCGCCGCACGGGACTGCTACGCCGGG
>JAOZQW010000136.1:0-4508 GCA_029932015.1 Candidatus Fermentibacteraceae bacterium | reverse complement strand
CGATGAATGAGAGACGGGCCGACCGCCTGATGCTCGCGGCCTTCGTGGTCGTCTGCGCACTCTATTGTCTTACACCGATACACAACGGCAATTTCTTCTGGCATGTCAGGAACGGGATGGATATCATCTCGACAGGTACGATAAGAACCGCGGATCCTTTTACATGGACTGTTTATGGTGGGGAGTGGCTGCAGCAGGAATGGCTGTCAGAGGTCTTCTTCGCTGCATCATGGAGTCTTCCCGGTGAATGGGGTCCGGTTGTCCTCAAGATGATTCTCATAATGACCTCCATTCTCCTTGTCTGCATGGCTGCAAGGAAGCGGGGAGCAGATATTCCGGCCATTGTCACGGTCGGTCTCCTCTGGCTGATCCTGGCCCACAGCAGGTGGATAGTGCGGCCGCACATCTTCTCCATCTTCTTCTTCAGCCTCTACCTTTACCTCCTGGCAAGGGGAACTGGGAGCTTTCTGCGGTCTCTGCTGATCTTCGTGCCCCTGCAGATCCTCTGGACGAATTTCCATGCAGGATTCGTCATGGGCTGGTTCCTCCTTTCAATTCCGGTCGCGGACAAGCTTCTGCAGCGGGACCTGAAGCAGGCTCTGAGGAGGGCCGGTGTGCTCCTGGCTGCAGTGCTGTCCGCAGGTGTACATCCAAATGGTTTCAGATCGATCGCCTACCTGACCAATTTCCTTTCGAAACCTCTCTTCCGGCAGACGATCCGTGAATGGTGGAGCCCTTTCAATCCTCATTTCCAGCCGGGAAGCCCTCTATCGAGAACGGCGCTCATACTTACATGTCTGCTGGCCGCTACCCTTGTACTCTGTATAGTTCGCAGGAGATCGCTCGATCCGGTCAGAGCTGCCGCTCTGGCCCTGCTCTCGATAGCCACCATCTCCTCAAGCAGGAACATCGACATGCTATCGCTGGCGGCGATTGCATGGACCGCTCCCCTGCTGAGCGGTATCAGGCTGCCCCGAACTCTGCCGGCTGTCATGCTCGCCGCAGCGACTGCAGTTCCCTTCCTTATCGGAGTACCAAGAGAATTCGGTCCTCCCCGCTCTCTCGGTGTCGGAGTGGACTGGGATATCTACCCCAGGGATCTCACCGGATTCCTCGAGGATAATCCGGATCTTCTGGATGCGAGGATATTCAATACAAACGAGATCTCAAGCTACCTGGAATACGAGCTCGGCGGTGAGCTGATGCTTTTCATGGACGGCAGATGTCCTCTCTACGGAGAGGGACTCTATTCGGAATACCTTCTCCTCGCTACTCTGGATACCCGGAGTGACGTTCTCACCCAGCTCTCGATACTGGACTCCAAGGAGGTGGATCTGGTTCTGATGGACTGGCCCAAAAATGAGGGATCAGTTGCATGGTCACTGGCGGCGAGTCCCGATTGGAGCCCCATATACTGGGATCATTTAACCATAGTCTATGCCAGAAACTCGTTTCTTACCAACAGGGATCTGGAGGATCTCGCCTTCAGGCATATCGATCCCCTGATACCTCTATCGATGCTGGAAACGCCCTTCCAGTCTCTTCCCGCATCGTGGCTGAATGAGGTGATGAGAGCATCCTCTCACCCAATGGATTATCATCAGTCGCTCCTTCCCGTATCTGCCATCCTGGCGAGGAAGGGACTCGCGATGGAGGCGTTTGAGCTGCTGGAGGTCACGGCACCGGGAGATTCTCTACGAACTGCTCTTATGGCCGCCCTTTCCGGGGAACCTCATGGTCTGGTTGACAGCAGGCTGGATATGATCAGGGCATGGACACTCTTCAGGTCTGGCAACATCGAGGAAGCATCAGAGGTCGCTGTGCTCTCCGGCAATGCTCAGCTTCTCGGCTCCATCATGTTCCTCTCCGGTGGTCCAGAAAATGTTCCACCGGCATCCCCTGCTCCTCCGATGGTCCCCGAGGGTGCCTGGGGCAGGATATTGAGTAATACCCCCAGGCTGGGAGAGGAGCGTTCCGCCAGGGCTGCCGCACTCCTGATGTGCGGCATGGAGGATCTCGCCGTGGATACCGTGATGCACTTCCTCGCTGATTCCGTCCAGCTTCCTCCCTGGGGCCTCTCGATCTCAGGAGGGATCCTTGCCCTGGCAGGGATGGACAGTCTCGCCGCATCTGCCGGAGAGGCGGCTCTGGTGGCAAGCAGGAATCCCTATACCCTCTCGATGCGGGGTATGATCTCTGATATCAATGGTAACACCGAGACAGCGCTCGCTTTCTACTCCGAGGCGCTGGCAGGGGGACCAATGCTCCACGACACCAGGCTTCGAAGAGCCGGATGCCTCTGGGAACTTGGCAGGCTGGATGAGGCAATGCAAGACTACCACACACTTGATAGTCTGGATTATCTTTCAGCAGTGCTCGAATCGAGATTGGAATGGGGCGGATATCTCACCGGTAAAAACTCCGGACAGGTTGTCGGCACATCCGACACCGACTGAGATACCCCATCTGACATAATTAAGAATGGATGAAGGAGCTGCTTGATGTCATCAATTATGAAATCTGTGAGCGACTTTCTCAGCCGTTTCTCCCAGAAACAGAAAGGCGGCGGCGAGAAGGCGATCGAGAAGCAGAAGAAGAAGGGGAAGCACACCGCTCGGGAGAGAGTTGAGGATCTTCTCCTCGACAGTGGAACCTTTCTTGAGACCGATCTCTTCGTAGAGCACTCCGCACGCGATTTCGGTATGGACAGGAAAGAGCTTGCCGGAGACGGAGTCATAACTGGCTTCGGAAAGGTCAATGACTCTCCTGTGGCCGTATTCGCTCAGGATTTCACCGTCGCAGGCGGATCTCTCGGCAGGGCTCATGCAGCGAAGATAGTCAAGGTCATGGATGCTGCGGGAGAAAGCGGCATCCCCCTTATCGGCATCAACGACTCGGGGGGCGCCAGGATACAGGAGGGTGTGGAGTCACTCTGCGGCTACGGCGACATTTTCTTCAGAAACACGCGTCTGAGCGGTGTTGTTCCACAGATATCCATCATTCTCGGACCCTGTGCAGGCGGAGCTGTCTACTCCCCCGCTCTCACCGATTTCGTCTTCGTCGTCAACCGGATCTCCAACATGTTCATAACGGGTCCGCAGGTCATCAAGACGGTCCTCGGTGAGGATGTCACACAGGAAGAGCTTGGTGGCGCCAGAACACAGACCGCCATAACAGGTAACGCACATTTCTACTCCGAGAGCGAAGTCGAGGCCTTCGCTACCGTTAAAAAACTCCTTACCTTCCTTCCGGCCAACTCATCGGAAAAGCCTCCGCTGCATCGCTCCGTTCCCCCTCTCAAACCGCTGAGTGATGATGTGATACCGGATGACAGAAAACAGGCCTACTCAGTCAGGGATATCATCAGAGGACTCGTCGATTCCTCTGACTTCCTGGAAGTTCATGAGCAGTGGGCACGCAATATTGTCGTAGGACTCGCCAGACTCGGCGGCAGGACCATCGGCATCATCGCCAACCAGCCGAAGGTCCTTGCAGGCGTCCTCGATGTCAATGCTTCGGACAAGGCTGCACGTTTCATCAGGTTCTGCGATGCCTTCAACATCCCGCTCCTCACAATGGTCGACACTCCGGGCTATCTGCCTGGCGTTGACCAGGAGCATGCCGGTGTTATCCGTCACGGCGCTAAGCTCCTGTACGCCTACAGCGAGGCGACCGTACCCAAGCTGACACTGATCATGCGGAAGGCATACGGCGGCGCTTACATAGCCATGTGCAGCCGTCACCTCGGCGCGGATTTCGTAACATCCTGGCCCTCCGGCGAGATAGCCGTGATGGGACCGGAGGGCGCAGCCAACATCATCTTCCGCAAGGATATAGCTGAGGCCGATGATCCGGATGCCTGCAGACAGGAGAAGATAGATGAGTACGAGGACAAGTTCTCGAACCCTTACGTTGCCGCCAGCAAGGGCTACATCGACACAATCATAAGGTCCAGTCAGACAAGGGATACACTTCTTTCAGTTCTCGAGCTTGCAGTACCCGACAAGGTCGGTCGCAAGCACGGCAACATCCCTCTGTAGGCAGGGGGAAGCATGGAAAAGGAACTTGGCAGGCTTGTCATCGACGACACCGAGTATTCGACAGAGGTGCCAGACAACTCGCTCAGACCCTTCAAGGGATTTCCCGACAGGAACTTGATCACGGCCTTCATACCCGGCGGAATAGTCGAGGTCAGGGTGAAGGTCGGGGACAGGGTCGAGCCCGGAACAGTCCTCCTCCTGCTGGAGGCAATGAAGATGCACAACGAACTCTCTTCGGAAACATCAGGGGAAGTTAAGGCGGTTCATGTCAAGGCAGGTGAGAACGTCCAGAAGGGACAGCTCCTGATCGAGATCAACCAGGATTAATAAATGGTGCCACCCACCATTATCCAACAACGCATTGAGGGGGAGCCATTCGGCTCCCCCTCGCAGTATAGGCAAAGGGGACACGCACTTAATTCGCAAGGGGTTACTTCTATAGGGACACGTATCCAAATTCAGGGAATT
>JAOZQW010000457.1 GCA_029932015.1 Candidatus Fermentibacteraceae bacterium | reverse complement strand
TGAGGCCGGGCCTCATTTCGTGCAAAACGCACGTTTTCAGGCCCGGCCTCAATTCGTGCACGGATTCTGGTACCCCAAACAGGATTAGAACCGGTTACTTCTCCTGCATGTGCGGGACGATGCAGAGGAAGTCCAGCGGTTCAGTCCCGGTGTTGTTGAAGTTATGCTCCTCATTCGGGATAGCAAGTATGACGGTACCGGGGTTCATCGGGTGCCTTTGATCCCCCTGACGGGCCTCGCCTTCGCCTGACAGGACATATATCTCGTGTTCCCAGTTGTGGGTATGGTAAGGTGTGTGGCCGCCAGGTTCGATGGTGAACCTGCGCATTACGCAGTTGGGGGCGCCATCTTCCTTTGAGATGATGACCCTGATCTTCACACCTTCTGCACCGTCCATCTCAACATCGGTCGCTGGTATGTCTGTGTCTTTCCTTCTTAGCATCGCTTACCTCCAATACTATGCATCGCTTCTACTTATTCATGACTGATATGTCCATCAGGTCATGGAGTGGTCAAGGTATACTATGAGTATCAGCGAATCTTCACACGGCGGCCTCGCCACTCGACCTCTCCCCTGCCGTAGAAAAGATGAAGCGCTCTGGCTATGCAGGCTGTAGCTACTACAGTCGAGAGCGGGAACGCCAGCGCTTTCAGAGGACTGAACCGGAAATACCTCCTGCAGAGGAACAGGCTCGAATACTGCAGGAAATACAGTGCAATTCCGGCGAGAGCAAGCCATGCAGGTCCTGTGACAATGCCTACTACTGCAGCTACTATGGGCGCGAAGAACATGACGTAGGAGACGAAGAGTGCCGGTACTGCAACCCATGGTCTTCCCTTCCCGACCATCAGGACATTCTTGGTGGTTCCCCAGAAGGCATCCTTCTCCGTCTTGAACATCTCGACCCTGACCGCCTCAGGCGCAAGCCTGAAGAGGACCCTGAAACCATGGCTCTTGATATTCACTGCGAGATTCAGGTCATCGTACATGCATTGGGAGACAGGTTCGAATCCTCCTGATTCGATGAGTGCTTTCCGGCGGATGAGGATGAATGCTCCGCTGGCTGCAGCCTCCTCTCGGTCGGGATCCTCGAGGTGCTCTGACAGGAAGAGAGTTATGCCGGTGAAGTACATTGGGAGCATTGCATTCTCCCAGAAAGGACCGATGATAAATCCAGGAAAAACACTGAATAGATCAGCCTGTTTCTTCTCCAGCAGGTCGAACGCTGCGGCAAGGGTACCGGGTCCATGAAAGATATCGGCGTCCGTGAAGAGAAGGAGTTCTCCTCCTGTGGATTCGAGAGCGCTCTGCATCGCGCTTGTCTTGCCGAGCCAGCCTGGTCTGACGGCCGGTGAATGCATGACCCGTACTCGCGGGTCCGAAGCGGCGATGCGGTCGGCAATTACGCCTGTCCGATCAGTGGAATCATCGTTGACAATGATGACCTCCAGGTCGACTCCCTCCTGCGGAAGCAGCGTGTTCAGGGAGTTCTCAAGATCCCTCTCCTCGTTCCTGGCCGGTATGATGACAGTGATCCTGCGTTCCCCTGGCTGGATCTCGCCAGAAGGAGTGAATATTCTGGTTCTCTGAAATCCAAGGACAGCTCCAAGGACGAGCACTGCCCACATCACTGAACTTGTTACAAGGAGGATTGCGAGAATGCCGGTCATTCTCTGATCAGACCCGCAGGAGCTGCTTCCAGCGCATCACAGAGATACTCGTACTGCT
>JAOZQW010000135.1:2582-6316 GCA_029932015.1 Candidatus Fermentibacteraceae bacterium | reverse complement strand
TGCTGATGAAGGATACCTGTTTGATGTGTGGGATGAAACAGGAGATCTAGTTTTCACGGCTGCGCTTCCTGCTCTCGGAGGTATCGAGATCCTATTTAAAGTTGGAGAGTATGGGATGCTTGGTGCAGTAATAGATTCAGATCACTTCCCGCAAATCTTCAGACTGGAAATTGATGAGCACATTGAAACCAGCGTGAATTGACTCGTAGAAGTAACTGGTTAATATCCATCGAATTGATAGTAGTCCTAACTAGAGGTATGCAAACTCTCATCCTGATCGTTGAAACACATGAATGGAAGAATGAACATACGTGAAGCCAATCGATCCGATCTTGCAGAGATAGTTGAACTCTGGAAAGAGCTTATGGATTTTACAAGGGGCTCAGGATGATCGGAAGCAGACGATTCACGATAGTTCTGTTCTGCTTCTTCCTGGCCTTGTACCTGCTTACCTTCAGGGGGCTATCCGTCGGTGATAATGTCTACCATTACGAGTTCGCTCGGAGCATTCTGACCAGACAATCACTTGCTTTGCCGGTGAGCGATCAGCTTCTGCAGACGGATAGATCCTTCTCGCCGTTCTTCGCTATCGGCCTGGATGGGAGACCCTACAGTACCCTTCCGCCGGGATTACCGATAGCATCCCTTCCCATGGGTGCACTTGGATTTCTCATCGAGAGCTTCTCAGACTACGGGCAGGATCAGGAGGAACCCACCGATACGGACCCCAGATTCGATGTCGGTGCCGCAATTGAGGAGATAAGACGCTCGCCATCCGGGATGATGACCGGGCTGATCAACCCTGTCATATCCGCACTTCTGATGGTTGTGTTCTTCGGATTCACGTATCGCCTGGGAGGGGACAGGCTGAGGGCTTTCGTCCTGACGATGCTGCTGGGCTGCTGTACGATCATCTGGCCGTACTCGAGTACCTACTGGACTCAGCCGCTTGCCACATTCTGTCTATTCTCTTCTCTGTACTTCCTGTACCGATACAAGGAATCACTCGATGGGAAGTATCTGGTATTCAGCGGTCTGCTTGCTGGATTCGCAGTACTTGCAAGGTATGAGACGCTGCTTTTCGTGCTTCTATTTTTAGTGTATGCAGTTGTTGCTCCGGAGCAGAGGAAATCCGGGAGGTTGAAAACTGGACTTCTGTTCATTGCTGTCGCGGGTATCGCTCTGATCCTGCTAATGGCCTGGAATCATCATCGATTCGGCTCAGTTCTGGATACGGGAGCCGCTCACCAGCACGATCTCGGATTCTCTCTGAAGGGTGATCTCGCAGAAAGCCTGCCATCGAACCTGATAGGCCTCAACAGAAGCATCTTTGTCTATTCCCCGCCTCTTATCCTCGGCCTGCTTGGTTTTGCAGCGCTCTTCAGATCAGAGAGGTCCCTTGCATGGGTGATCACACTGATGATCGCTGCAGGAATTCTCCTTTACAGCAAGTTCTCGTTCTGGGCAACATGGTGCAGCTGGGGCTCACGCTTCCTTGTGATCCTGACACCTTTTCTTCTTCTTCCTGCGGCTATGCCCGATATCAGAAGGATATGCAAGGGCAAGCTGTTGCTATTTCTGGCTATGACAGGCCTGGCAATTCAGCTGACAGCGGTTCTGATACCATTCCAGCGGTCCCTGATCAGTGCTTACTACAGCCCGGGAGCTGCAGGAGATCATCTGTTACGTTCGGATATCGTCCCTCAGTTCAAGGCACTGTTTTCAGCCGATACTGATTACTGGTGGACATCTGATCCGATCACAGCTGTATTCGGGGCACTCCTTCTGATTGCCTTGCTGGTGACAGGCTGGTATCTGGCAAGGGCATTTGTTGCATCGAAGCATTCCGCAGATGATGTATAGGTGTGCTGAACCGCAATGGTTCTATCTGTGCTGGTTATGAAGAGCGATGCAGCATTCGATAAGAAAAGAAAGACCTTGCGATCTCAACTTGCTGAATGTATCTTCTTTGTAGATACGGGAGGATATTATGCAAACGAAGCTTCAGAAGTGGGGAAACAGCTTAGCGGTGCGAATTCCTAAAGCTTTCGCGAGGGAAGCGCATGTTGCAGATGGAACGCCGGTCGATCTTTCCGTCGACGACGGCAAGATTATCATTGATCCGCATATCGAGCCCGAGTACAGGCTTGATGATCTGCTCGAGGGAGTTACCAGTCAGAACCTTCATGCCGAAGTAGACACCGGGGAGGCTGTCGGGCGGGAGGCATGGTAATGGCCACTGCGTACTGCCCGAAGCGGGGAGACATTGTATGGATTTCGTTCAATCCCCAGGCGGGACACGAGCAGGCTGGACACCGACCCGCGCTCATCCTCTCACCGCAATCCTACAACCGCCTGGTTGGTCTGGCGCTCCTATGCCCGATCACAAATGAGGTTAAAGGCTATCCCTTCGAAGTGAAGATACCTGATGGTCTCAAAGCATCAGGAGTAGTGCTGTCTGATCAGGTCAAGAGTATGGACTGGAAAGCACGCGGGGCTTCATTGCTCTGTAAGCTTCCAGAGGAGACTGTGCGACAGGTGCTGAACAAGGCTGGCACCCTGCTCGACATATGACAAGAAAGTCTGCCGAACATCACGCTTCATGCATAATGCCCACTTGTGCCGCTTCGCTCTGACTCCGGAAATATGCTGAGCAGGGCGTTCAGGCAGGTAAAGGAGATATGAGATGCATCCTATTCATCTTCAAGATATTGCTCTGGCTGAGGCTTATCAGCAGAGGTTATGTAGAGCGATGTGAATGGAGAAAGCTGTGAATATGCCCGCATCTGAATGGTACAACGACCCTGAGTACTGGAACGCCAATCGCTCCTTCATCTGGAGCGGGAAGAGAATCGAAATGTCCGAGACTGCCGCATCTAAGATTGCGGAGCTTCTGGGCATGAAACCCGGTGACTCGATCCTTGATATGGCGTGCGGGTTCGGAAGGCATTCACTGGCGTTCTCCAAACATGGATACTCCGTCACTGGTGTTGATCTGAATCCTGATTTCATTCAGGAAGCCACTCAGAAAGCGGCAGATTCCGGACTGGATGCCCGTTTCATCTGCGCGGATATGCGTGAATACGTTGAGTCTGACAGCTTTGACAGCATCACTATCATGTACAATTCCTTCGGTTACTTCCCTGATCCTGAAGACGACAGGAAAGTACTGGAGAATTGCCTGCTTTCTCTTAAGCCTGGTGGCAGCCTTCTTCTTCAAGTGGTCAGTCGGGACAGCTGTATGCGCAGCAGAAATTCAAAGCGCTTCAGGTACTGGCATGAAGAAGAGAATGGATCGATCAGGCTGGAAGAGGCTGTTGCCAATGACGACTGGACCTGGAACACCACTAGATGGATCATCCTCGAAGGTGCCGAGCGCCGGGAGTACACATACGGGATGCGGCTGTATGACAGTTCCGAATTGGGCGACCTGTTGAGTTCAGTAGGATTCAGCGGGATCAAGGCTTTCGGGAACCTCAGTGGCGAACCTTACGGCAGTGATGCACATCACATCGTGCTCTGTGCACAGAAACCTGCTGATCCTCTTACTTCATTGTAGGGACTGCTCGGTAATGTAGCTCTCAACAAGAGGTGATTACTAATGGCGACTAAATCTTCGACGATTGCCTACCTTGATATCCTTGGTTTTGGAAATCACACAAACGCAAATGTTCAAGAAGCTGTGGGGTTGCTCTCTAATTGCCGCACAATCATACACCAGAAGTTCGTTGACT
>JAOZQW010000135.1:0-2572 GCA_029932015.1 Candidatus Fermentibacteraceae bacterium | reverse complement strand
TCCCAAAGTAACGGCATCAATTTAATCTGAGTCAGCACAAGTTGAAGGACTGACAAGCAGTATTATTATTGATACTATATCCTATGGCTAAGATAAAACAGATGATAAGAAGGATAAAGGACAATCCGAGGGATGTACGATTCTCTGACCTATGCAATGTCTGTGGATACTACTTTGGTGAACCCAGACAGTCTGGATCAAGCTATCAATCTACAAAACACCATGGCAGGGAGATCAAAGAGTGAACATCCAGCATAGGAAAGGCAAGGCAAAAGCACACCAGGTCAGACAGGTTCTTCGAGCCATAGAGAGGTTGGGTGAAGAGGATGCTACTGAAGAGTGATCATTTCACATATAGAGTAACATGGTCCGAAGAAGATCAGGAATATGTTGGTCTATGTACAGAATTCCCCAGCTTGAGCTGGCTTACTGAAACTCAGGAATCAGCTCTTGAGGGAATACGACAGCTTGTGGCTGATGTTATCTCTGATATTAAAAGAAACAAAGAGTAAATACCAGTTCCGATATCAATCAGGAAATACAGTGGGAAATTCATGGTGCGCATTCCTCCCGAAGTTCATCGCAGACTTGCTGAAATCGCAGCAGAAGAAGGAGTCAGCATCAACCGATTGGTTAGCGCAAGACTGGCAAAAGAGAACGAGCTCTGGTGCACCGAAAGGCAAGAGAGAGGAAGCAGGATAACAGTTGAATAAGTGCTTCCGGGGAAACGGCGTGATCAAAATCTAAGAGAAGACCAGACGGTCTGAATACATGCTTCCTCCATTCAGAAATGATGGAATAACGACCCCTGTTTCGACCTGGGTCAATACTGAAGAGCTGGAAGCTGAAGATCACGAGAGCTGAATCGATCTAGAATCCTGCTTTAATGTGCCCCCATGTGCTTTCATCCAAACTCCCGGCGGTCGTGTAGTCCAAGTATAAATATGGACGAAGGGATGTATCGCTGTAGTCACTGGAATGAGCATAAATATGACCCATCCCATCGTTATCAAAGATAGCAAAACCGTTGTTGTTCCAGGTTCCATCAAGCCAGTTCTGAACCCAGCCCGAAACACCGTACATCATCCAACCCGCAGCTGATGGATAAGCTGGGGGATTGGTCTCATGCACTCCAACCATCGTATTCCAGGTAATAGTCATCTCATCCCAGGCGGCGTTGCATGGTCCAATTAAGTACTGACCAGAGGCGGATATAGAATACCCATAGATATAAAGGAATGCTGAATTTACGGTTGCTCCCTGATACTGGGCATCGTTGAGGTCGGTGAACTCAATGAAGGAAGCCGCTGATTGACCGGGGAAAGCACCGAAGTAAAGTACATCGGCTGTCCCATAATTATCACTCGGATACTCTTCATACACATAGGTATCTTTGCCTACAGTAGGATCGGGCTGGAGAGTAACCGTGTCTGCTGAAGCTACAAGTATCAAAGCGAGCAGCAGAAGAGGTATCTTGCGCATAGTATTCCTTTCGGATAATTATTGATTCTGTGCATTGCTCCAGTATCTTTTCAAACTGCAAATAGGAAAGTGGATTTCTCACCGATCCGTGAGCAGCTCTACAACACCACTCTCTGAGCCGTAATATCTACCCGTCACAGTACCGGAGTCCATCATACAGGCACGAAACTGACCGGTCAACGATCCAACATCCCCAATGGGAATCAGGGAGGATACAAACTCACCCCACCTCTATCGCCGGGACATCATCCCTTCAGGGCAGATAGACTGCTTCGAGGATTACCATGAATCATACCGTACGAACCAGCAAGCCACTCGAGCGTTGTGAGGTCGCTGTTCATAGTAAGGTCAGTGTTCTGAGTGAAGGATAGCTTGCAACTCCTTGACCTCGTAACCGATCAATCACTGATTGCTGTTGAGGTACTGATTTTGTGAGGTCTGGCATACAGAAGGTGAAGACCTCAATGAGTATCAACTGCATGAACCTGCCACAAATGCTTGGGAACGCTTCACTGAAACTTGTGAAGTCTATGCAGAGCGTTCACCAGAATTGACAAGGCTCAACAAGCGTACGATATTCCGTACGGATGGAGGTACGGAATGACCAACATGACTGTTACCGAGGCAAGGAAGCGACTGTACAAACTGCTTGACGAGGTAGCCCAGTCTCATGAGCCCGTGCAGATCGCCGGAAAGAGGAACTCCGCCGTTCTCGTTTGCGAAGAGGACTGGAGAGCCATCCAGGAGACCCTGTTCCTGACCAGCATTCCTGGAATGAGGGAGTCAATTCAGGCAGGCATGGACACCCCGGTAGATGAATGCGATGAGGAGCTTGACTGGTGACATGGAGGATCGTGTTCACCAGGCAAGCGAGAAGAGATGCAAAGAAACTTGCCAGCTCGGGTCTGAGAGAGAAAGCAGAGTTCCTTCTCCAGCTGCTTTCGGAAGATCCCTTCAGGATCCCACCGCCCTACGAGAAACTGATAGGTGACTTGGCTGGTGCCTGTTCAAGAAGAATCAACATACAGCACAGGCTTGTGTATCAGGTTCTGCAAGAGCAGAGAACCGTCAAGGTTCTGCGAATGTGGAC
>JAOZQW010000456.1 GCA_029932015.1 Candidatus Fermentibacteraceae bacterium | reverse complement strand
CAGCATCTATCTGGTCATGCAACTTGCATACTCGTTCAAACTGAAGCATGAAGTAATACTGGATGTACTGATAATCGCGCTGGGATTCGTCCTCAGAGCGCTGGCAGGTGTAACCATGCTAAGGGATGCCGGTTACTCGGACGTGACCATATCGCCCTGGCTTATGATGTGCACGTTCTTTCTGGCTATCTTCCTCGCCTTTGCCAAGCGACGCTATGAGGTAGTTACTCTGGGAGAGAATGCTTCAGGCCACAGAAAGATCCTCGAGGAGTACAGTGCCGACCTTCTTGACGAGATGATGGGTATAGCGACCGCCAGCTGCATCATCGGCTACTCGATATATTCCGTCAGCGACAGAACAATGGAACTCGTCTCCACGAAGCTCTGGGTAACGATCCCATTCGTGGTCTTCGGCGTCTTCCGCTATCTCTACCTCATTCATATAAAGGGGCACGGTGGCAGTCCGGACAAGCTGCTCCTTTCGGATATGCCTCTCCTGCTCAATACCCTGCTTTGGCTCCTCGCGGTGGTACTGATCCTGATCTTCTACCCGGGATCCGCCACCATCTGACCATGACACTGTCAATTGAAGCACCTGCCAAGCTCAATCTCGGGCTTCGCATCTTGGGATTGAGACCGGATGGATTCCACGATATCCGCAGTCTCTTCCAGACAATATCTCTATGCGATGAACTGCACCTTGATGTCGAGCAGGACGGATCCGGAACGGTCAGGCTCAAATGCGAAGCCGATGATGTTCCTGCTGATAATACAAATCTGGTCTGGAAAGCTGCTGAAAGTTTTCTTGCGGCATCCGGACTGAAGATTGACATCAGCATAGTTCTGACTAAGCATATACCATCGAGAGCAGGGCTTGGGGGAGGAAGCAGTGATGCGGCCTCAACTTTGCTCGCTCTGAAGAGACTTACCGGATCTGAAGTTGATCTGCAGCCCCTTGCGGCTTCTCTCGGCAGTGATGTGCCGTTCTTCCTCCTCCCTGCCAGAACCGCTCTTGTGGAAGGTCGCGGAGAGCGCCTTTCACCGGCTGCTGCAATTCCTTTCCATGCTGTACTAATACATCCTGAGGTCGAGGTTTCAACTCCATGGGCCTACAGAACATGGGACAGCGAGACCGAGCCCTGCTCCTTGACAGACAAGGGTATCAATGCGCATTATTCAGCCTTGTCAGCAGCATGGCATGAGGGTAAGCCTTTCCCGCAAGATCTGCGGAATGACTTCCTTCCTCTGCTCGAGAAGCGCTTTTCCGAGGTAGAGAGACCTGTGCGGTTCCTACGTGATTCCGGTGTCGACTGGGGTCTCTCAGGATCTGGACCGACGCTCTACGCTCTGTTCATGACAGAGGAGGAGGCATTGCGTTTCTCAAGAGAACTGCCGAGGGAAACGGTATTCTCTCTGTGCAGGTCGGCAGAAGCTGCTGGGGCGTCGTCCAACTGGTAAGACACAGGATTTTGGTTCCTGAATTGGAGGTTCGAGTCCTCCCGCCCCAGCCATTTACCCGGTCTCCGGGGGGAAAGAAAGGATATAGTAATGCCTGACAAAAAGACACTGAACATCGCCAAACGTACGGAGTTCGGCTCGCGTACGGCCAGGCGACTCCGCCGTTCGGGATTCGTCCCGGCAGTGGTGTATGGGCGCGGTGCGGATGAGGAAAATGTCCAAGTCAGTGAGGATGAGTTCATGGAAGTCGTGGGTTACTCGACCTCGACCGGG
>JAOZQW010000455.1 GCA_029932015.1 Candidatus Fermentibacteraceae bacterium | reverse complement strand
ATGTCCATACTCCTCCATACGTGGCTGGACGGTTCCTCATGGACCACGGATAATCTTGGTTCGACAGCCACCGGAGTCTACAAATATGCCTCTATCGCCATGGATGACAGCAATTTCATTCACATCGCATACGGCCTGAGCCCGATCGGGTCTGATAACGGCCCACTATACCATATCTCGGATGAGAGCGATACATGGGTCTCGACCATGGTGAAGGACGATATCAACTCCTGGGACACTTCAATCGAGATCGCACCGAATGGTCAGCCACACATTGTTTATTACACTTTCCTGGGCGGCATTACAGCCCATGCATGGCGTACAGATGAAACCGGCCTCGAAGAAGATCCTTCAGGACCTGTCGCCATCCTGCTCGGTTCTCCTTATCCGAATCCCTGTTCTGGATTCGCTTCGGTCGATTACCGGATAAGCGAGGGTGGTTCAGTGCAATTGGATCTTTACGATATGTCCGGCAGAGCGGTCACTACCATAGCTGACGGGTTCCACGAGGCCGCTGACTACAGGACCGAGGTGGCTGACCTGTCTCCCGGAGTTTATGTGTTCAAGCTGACGACTCCTGGATCTGTCGAGACCAGGAAGCTGGTTGTGCTGTAAATACGAATGAAATACTTCAATTCTCCCCTGCTGCGAGGAAATTGCGGTGTACCATACGTGCGAGCAGCTCCTAAAAAGCTGCTGTGAAGGAAATCCTGACATGATATTCACTCGTCAGAGAACGATCCTGCTGCTGCTTCTACCTCTTCTGCTTGCTGCGACTGCTGCCAACGCGCAGTGGGAACTGGTGGAGAGGAGTGCAAGCCTCAACATTAGCGACATCTTCTTTCTTGAAGACGGGCTTCATGGATGGACTGCAGGTACCGCATCGACGATGAGGATTCTCTTCAAAACGCTCGACGGTGGAGAGAGCTGGGATGAATTCGACCTGCCGGGACCGGTAAGCAGTCTGTATTTTGCTTCTCCTGATTCCGGTTGGGGAGTGAACAGCTACGGCAAAATCTACAGGACCCTGAACGGCGGCGAGACCTGGACTCAGCAGACCAGCGGCACCACGAGGGAACTCTCGGATATCACCTTCATCAACCATCTCGAGGGCTGGGCATGCGGCGGATGGGGCGACGGCAGCAGCTACCTCGTCCTTCATACCACCAATGGGGGTGACACCTGGGAGGATCAGAGCTTCGGACATACAGGGTATTCATGTAACACGATCCATTTCACGGATTCGCTCCATGGATGGGTCGGCGGATACAGCAGCACGCTATATGCACAGGTGCACGCAACCGATGACGGAGGAGTAACCTGGACTGAGCAGACACTCCCCACTGAGGTGCTTGATTCCGGAATAGACGATATCGATTTTGCTGATTCACTCGAAGGCTGGGCAGTAATATCGAGCATATACGTTCCGGGATGCATACTTCACACAACTGACGGTGGAGACAGCTGGAGCATCCAGTACACAACCGATCTGCACTATCATACTCTTGATGTGAGGGACGCAGACCATGTCGCAGTTGTAGGCGTTGCCATTCTCTCGCCATCCACAACAAGAGTCTATACAACTTCCAACGGTGGGGATACCTGGTCGTACAGTACCCCCCCTGTTCATGATTACATCTCTGGACCTCAGTACGTGGGTAACAGTATCTGGATAGCCAAAGATGAAAGCATGATCCTGCGGAGCCCTGACAACGGCGTCACATGGGAGTGGCT
>JAOZQW010000454.1 GCA_029932015.1 Candidatus Fermentibacteraceae bacterium | reverse complement strand
TCAAACCCCAGGTTTCTTACAGGGAGGGTATATCGACTGAGTCCACAGGAACTGGTGAATTCATCCGTTCCATCCAGGGCAGGGGTCACTTCGGTCAGGCATCGCTCAGGGCAATACCAATTGAAGCAGGGATTGAATTCGTAAGCAGTCTCAAGGGTTCAGAGCTCCCAGGGCATTACATAGAGGCTATCGAGCGCGGTGTGCTTGGGGCTGTCGGAGCCGGACCTCTCGCGGGATTCCCTCTTGATGGGATCAGGATCGAACTGATAAATGCGCTGATCCATGAAACAGACTCGTCTGAAACTGGCTATGCATACGCTGGAGCCATGGCGCTCAGAGAGTGTCTCGATAATGGCGGCAGCATTCTGAGAGAGCCTGTGATGAAGCTGGATATCATCTGCCCATCGGACTATGTGGGCGAAGTTATCGGGGATGTCAACTCACGCAGGGGCACAGTTATAAGTCTCGAACCGAGGGGTGAGGTTCAGTCCATTCACGCAAGGGTACCCCTAGCAGAGCTATTTGGTTATAGTAGCGCCCTACGTTCTCTATCTCAAGGTAGAGCAGGCTTCTCAATGCAGTTCCTTGAGTACGCTGTTGTCGCTGACAACATTACCAGGGGACTTCTGGAGCAGATGGGTATTACGGGGCTGACAGGCTCCGGGTGGCAGAAGAACTGACAGGAGAGAGTGTTGAAGAACAACCGTCTGAGGATAAAACTCAGAGCTTACGACCACCGTCTTCTGGACCGGTCCGCAGCATCGATCGTTCGCGGAGTGGCCAAGACCGGGGCTAAAGTTGCGGGACCGATCCCTCTTCCAACGAAGAGATCTATCGTTACCGTTCTAAGAAGCCCGCATGTGAACAAAAAATCGCGTGAGCAGTTCGAGATGAGGACGCACTCAAGGCTCATCGAGATAATGGATCCGAACGAAGAGACCGCAGCCGCCCTCAGATCGCAGGATGTGCCTGCCGGGGTGGATGTGGAGATGAACGAAGTCTGATAACCACAGGTTCTCGTTCTAACTGACCCGGCATGCCGGGTTAAGAGATATTCCGGACCCGGGGCAGAGGCGGTTGACCCGGGACGGAAAAGTACAGAAACGCTCGTCCCTCCGCCCAAGAGGGGACTTCAGCGACGGGAAGTGATTTATGAGCGGTATCATGGCTCGTAAGATAGGTATGACGCGCGTTTTCAGAGAAGACGGTGGTGTTGTTCCTGTTACGGTACTTGAGGCTCGGCCGAACCCGGTCACTCAGGTCAAGACAACTGAGACCGATGGCTACCAGGCAGTGCAGATCGGGTACAGACCCAAGAAGCAGAGCCGTCTGAACAAGCCTCAGCTCGGTCATCTCGAGAAGTCCGGCGCCCCCCCCGTGGGGAATGTCCGCGAAGTCCCCCTGACATCCGATGAGACAAAACCCGGTGATTTTTTCACTGTGGCGATGTTCCAGCCGGGTGAGAAGGTTGACATAACCGGCAACACCAAGGGTAAGGGATTCCAGGGCGTCGTTAAGCGTCATGGATTCCATGGCGGTGATGCTACTCACGGATGCAAGTCCAAGAGGGTTCCCGGATCCATCGGGCAGTGCGCGAATCCTTCCAGAGTCTGGAAGAACAAGAAGATGCCCGGTCGTGACGGCGGTAAGCGAATAACCGTACGCAACCTTGAAATAGTCGAGGTCGACGAGGAGAGGAACCTGCTCGTGGTTAAGGGCGCGGTTCCCGGCTCCAAGAAC
>JAOZQW010000134.1:5004-6376 GCA_029932015.1 Candidatus Fermentibacteraceae bacterium | reverse complement strand
CTCCACCTGGAGGGCGGCGAGTGAATCCTCGATAGCCGAGGCGTACACCTGCCAGTCCTCCCGAAGGTCCTGCACTTCATGGATCCTGTAGAGATCGTCCAGTATCTGAGTCTGAGAGAGTATGCCGTGACCCCTTTCGGCCACTGCGTACATCATGCTCGTCATGGATTCGTTCTCAGGGGGTGCCTGCCTCGAGAGTATCTCCGCGAGGAAGCAGCCGTTTCCGGTGCGGAATGGACCTATCACAGAGAACTCCGGCGCAGTGAGCGCGGAGACAGCGAAGTCATTCGAATAGAGCGGTCCTCCGGATGCGGTCGGATCAGTTATTGCATTCTGCCTTATCTGTGCTCCCGTGAATGTTGGGATGCTGTAGATTTCGATCGATTCAGCTGCAGCCCATGTTCCGAGATTCAATCCGCCTGACCTCATCTCCTCAAGAGCCTGCGCTGCTGCTGAATGCGCGGCATCGAACCTTTCACTGGCGTAAGCGTTCTCGTGGAGGAAGCCGCTGTCCAGGGCTTCTGAAAGGGTCAGGCTGTCAGCCGGGTTGAAGGCCAGACGCTTGACGATGGTAAAGGCGGGATAGCCTTCGTTGTATGATGGCGAGTAGAAGAAAGGACCGATCGAATCCGTCCAGAGCGTGTCGGTCGAGAAGATGCGCATCTCCTCGGAAACACTGCCTGATAGCGGAGTGTACTCATCGATCATCATTTCGCCGAAAGCTGCAAGGATCAGTGTATCGCTGATCACAGGGATTTCGGAGGCCAGAAGGGCATCCAGCTGATCCTCCACTCTCCACATCGTGCTTCTGATTGTCTGGTATCCGGGCAGTACAGGTATCTCCCATCTCTGCAGGAAGAGGGTGTCATCCCCGGGGGATGACTCACCTTCGATCAAGGCAGTGTGGATGGAATCGACCAGCAGAACGCTGTAGCTGCTGACCTGTGGATTCATCGAGAACATCCCCGCCAGGGCGGTGGTCCGCTGTCCGGCTTCCAGAAGGAGGTCCTCTCCGAAAGTACTGCTGATCTGACCGCGGATGGCTGTGACCGGAGTCCCCGGAGTTGCATAGGCGAGCGAGTCGATCATCTCCAGGGCGTACTCGATGTCATCTCCGTCAGGGACGACGGAGATAGTGACGAAGCGCAGGAGCGAGCCGGCCGGTCTGTTGAAAAGGTCCGGATTATCGTGGTAGAACTCCTCCAGCTCCTCCTGTCCTGGAGCGGGGGGCATCGCATTGAAGTAGACATATCTTGCGGATATCTGTCCCTGAGTGTCCAGGATGAGGAAGTCCACTTCCGATCTGGAAACTATTCCAGAGAGTCCGGCGGATACAGGGAACCTGATGGAGCTGCCCGAGACGTAGGTCTGA
>JAOZQW010000134.1:3067-4994 GCA_029932015.1 Candidatus Fermentibacteraceae bacterium | reverse complement strand
TACCTGCGCCTCGAGGAGGGAAGCTGCCTGCTCGACAGTGAAGTCACTCCAGCCGATCTCTTCAAGATACCTGGCCTCAAGGCGATCCTCGATCATGGCGTCGAAGGCCTCCTCGGCCATCAACTCGCTCATGAGGAGGAGCATTGCGTCAGGGTCGGGATGACCGCTGTTTTCCATAGCCTGCCTGTATTCGTAGCTCAGGGACTGCAGGGTTCGGCTGTACTCATCCGGGAGGATATCCATGCCGCCGACCTTTGCGATAGCCCTCTCGTAGGGATTTGCAGGAGGTCCGCTACCCATACCCATTCCCCATCTGAAGAAGATCAGGGAGACGAATATGACAATGGTTGCGATCAGGAATATCTTTGCGTTGTCTCTGAGCCAGGTAAGCATAGTATTACTCCAATTAATAAGGAAATCAGGTCTACAGAGTATGCAAAAATACTTCCATCGAACCCTCTCTGCAAGGTCTGAAGGGGGACCGGATATCTTATGAAGATGCGTGGCTTCTCTGATATCGAGGCCGCAATAAAGTCAGCAGGCAAGGATTCGGCTTTCGCCGTCGCTGGACCGGACATCTATCAGTCCAATCGGCTCAGGGCAGCGATGATCACCCGTTTCAGGGATACATACGGTTTTGAGACGGTCAAGCTCGAAGGTGGGGGAGTGAAGGAGGGGGATCTGAAGAGACATGTTCTCGAAAACTCGCTCTTCGCGCCGGGAAGACTGCTGCTTCTCTCCTCCGTGCATTCCCTCGTGAAGGCTCCCTCAGCTGAACTGATGGGGATACTCGAGAGAGGTCTCTCCGGGAATGCCCTCTTTCTCAGCTCACACAAGGTACCCAGAGAGTCAGCCATTCTCCGCAAACTCGAGAAGAGGGTCGGATTCTATATCTGTTACGAACCTTTTGAGAAGGACACGTCGATGTGGGTCTCCCGCCTGGCCTCCGAGCAGGACATTCGTCTCGACAGAGGAGTGGGTGCTCTGCTGACCGAATACTCGGGGAGGAGCCTGAGCAGGCTTTCCGGGGCAATAGAGAAACTTGCCCTTTACCATGGTCCCGGAGCCAAAGTGGACAGAGCCGGAATGGTCGAGGTCCTGGCGGGGAAAGGAGCTCCCGATGTCTTTCAGCTCGGTGACCTGCTTTTTGGCGGTTCCAGAGGGGAAACACTGAGGGTAACCTGGTCTCTCCTTGTCCGTGGCGAGGAACCGATCGCAATTCTGTCATATCTATTCGGACTGTGGCAGAAAGTGGTTAAAGCTCGCGAAGTACTCGCCTCCGGCGGGGGGAAGAGGGAGGTCGGTGCCGCTACGGGTATGCGATACCCGATACTTGACAAGGTAGTCAGATTCGCAGGCAGAGGCAGTCGAGTAAGCCCTTCAGTCGCTTCAGAGGCCTTTGCGCTCGCTGATAGAGGTATCAAAACGGGAGAGGACCACCTGCTGGTTTTCAGCAGACTGATCTTCACCTTGACAACAAGCCGTTGATAAATGACAATTGACGATGCATGTAAACTAGGAGTGCTGTTAACTGATGAGTGATCACAAGGGGGAGAGCATGGCGGAAGTTCTTGAGCAGAAGATCCTGGACCTTCTTGGTCGCAGGGAGGAACTCGTAGGGCGGCTGACAAATCTCGAGGAGATGAAGCCGAACACGAATGAGCGGGTATACTGGAAGATCCGTGAGGATTACAGCACCCAGCTTCAGAGCGTGCTCGAAAGGATCAATGAGCAGAGAGGCTCCCTTGAGGACAAGGCTAGAAACCTTGCCGAGCAGATCAGCGAGAAGGAACAGATCCATACCGAGCAGTCCGATCAGGTCGATGAACTTCAGATCAGGGCTCAGCTTGGCGAGTTCGACAACGAGAACGATGGATTCCGTAGTGAGCTAACCACGGCAGAATCAGACAGGGACAAGACATCAAGA
>JAOZQW010000134.1:0-3057 GCA_029932015.1 Candidatus Fermentibacteraceae bacterium | reverse complement strand
TTCCGCAGGGAGCTCGATGATCTCAATGGTGTACTCAGTGATGTCGATGAAGCGACTTCAGCTGGAGTACCCGGTTCTGATTACAGGCCTCCGACCCTCGCTAAGGCCGAGAGTGAGGAGATTCCTGAGCTCGAGGACGAAGAGACCATTGAGGAGATAGATGAGGACGAACTCGAGGAACTGGACATTGAGGACGATGAGCTCGAAATTCTCGAGGAGTCTGATGAGAATACATGTCCCTCCTGCGGGCATGTGAATCCTCCGCACCTTGTTGTCTGCGAGGAGTGCAACGCAGAACTCGAGGATCTTGGAGCTGACCTTGATGATGAATTTGACTTCGACGATGTGGATGTGGATCTCTAGAAACACTCCCATTTCCGGGAACGAAATAAGGCCGCCGGTGAGAACCGGCGGCCTCTTTCGATATCCTTGACCGGTCAGGTCCTGAAGCGCAGCAGGTATTCTGCGATCTGGACAGCGTTCAGTGCTGCTCCCTTTCTCGTATTATCAGAGATTACCCAGAACATCAGTGTTCTCCTGTCTTCAGGATGAGTACGGATCCTGTCTACTATCACATCATCCATACCCTCGGCGTCCATCGGGCATGCGCCTGACGCTGATATCCTGATACCCGGGGCGGTGGAGAGTGCGGTAAGGACCTGCTTCGGATGCAAATCCGAGGTGAACCGTACCGTTACCGCTTCTGTATGGCCTGTGTGAACTGGAACTCTGGCGGTGGACGCATATATGGGGAACCTTATTCCCAGTATCCGCGGCAATTCGCGCATGAGCTTGAGTTCCTCCATGCAGTATCCATCAGCCTCTGGAGGGCCGATACTTGTCACCACGTTCCGGTGGTACCGGATGCCCTCTTTTCCGGGGTCAAATCCCTGTTCCTGGCGAACCAGCTCTTCCAGGAGTGGAGTTCCAGCACCCGAAACTGCCTGGTATGTGGCGACTGAGATCCATTCGATTGTCGCGAGCTCAGCAAGCGGCGCCAGGGCTACAGCGAGCTGAATGGTGGAGCAGTTGGGATTTGCGACAAGCTGCTCTCTGCCTGTGAGAACGTCAGCATTGACTTCAGGAACTACGAGGGGAACTTCGGGAGCCATCCTGTAGGCTGATGAGTTATCCACTACGATAGCTCCGGCGTCGAGGGCAACAGGCACCCAGATCTCAGCCAATTCAGAGGAGGTTGCACCGAAGAGGAACATTCCCTTGCTGAACGACTCAGGAGTTATTATTTCAACAGCGTGGTTATGTCCGTTGAATACAACTTCTACTCCCTCGGAAGATCGGCTTGCATATGCATGAAACCGGTCGACGGGAAAGGAGCGCTCCTGAAGCACTTGCATCATCATTCGACCCACAAGGCCGGTAGCTCCGACTACACCTGCAGTGATCATTCGACCTCCGTTCGTTCCCGGAGATACTTGCCCACTGCGCTGCTCTGGTCAACCCTTGTTGCTATGGGATGCTCCGGACCAAGACTCGCAGGGCAGACGGAGAGATCCTTCGAAACCTCACCGCTGGTCCCGGATACAGTTCTTGTGTTGCCGCTGCTTTTTCCAGGGAGCGGACAGCCAGTCACACCAGCAACGGCTTCACTTCCGGATGGACTGGTTCAGCAGAGCGATATTACCTACAGGGCAGACAGATTTCCTGGAAGAGCAGATATCAAGGAATTGCTCGAGGCTCTGCTCGTTACTGAAGGCATCCCGAAGGAATTCGGCGCTCTTGTCTGGATAGAGAGCGATTTCAGTGTCGGCTGCTACTCCCATGTCGGCGCCGCAGGCCCCTGGCAGATGATGAGGGAGACCGGTAGAGAGATGGGCCTGAGGATAGATGATATCGTCGATGAAAGATACTCATGGGTTGCATCAACCAGAGCAGCAGCAAGATACCTTAGTGCTATGTACGCCATGTTTGGTGACTGGTCTCTTGCCATAGCTGCGTACAACTGCGGAGCTGGAAGGGTGCTCTCGGGGATGCCCTCCAGTGACTGCACATTTGGTGAGGTAGATCTTCCCGGGGAGACCGATGCTTTTGTTCCGAGGTTCGCCTCAGCAGCCAGCGCATATGCCGAAGTGGAGCTGGAGACTGAGGGATTAGCGATCGTCTGGGTACCCGCAGGATTGGATCTCAGGATACTTGCAGCTGAAACAGGGATGAACGTTGACTCGCTGATGGATATCAACAGATCCTATCTACTGGAAAAGACACCCCCTGAAGGTGAGGCCTGGGAGATAATAGTACCTTCCCCCCGTGCTGTGAATGTTCTGGAAACGGCCTGGTCCATGAACCCAGAGAGGTATAGCGTCAGATCCGGTGATTCCTGGGCTGTACTTGCCTCACGGTTTGGCATCACCACCGATGCACTGATACAGTTCAATTCAGGTGTCTCGCTCCAGCCAGGCATTCTGATCGGTCTTCCCGAAAGTCAGCGCCGTCCGGTCAATGCAGGCTATGTCGATAATCCTCAATTCTTTGCCTACACGGTTCGGATGGGCGATACCATGGGAGGTATCGGGGCTTCTGTGGGGGTCAGTTCAAGGGAGGTCGCAACCTGGAATGACATATCATCCGGTGATACGATATATCCGGGTCAGGTGCTGATGCTGAGAAGAACCGGAACAGCACCCGATATATCCGATGCTGAATCGGAAGACCTTCCAGCGGAGAGTGAAATTGATATAGTAACCGGTGGAGGAAGACTTGAGCACACGGTTGCAGAGGGGGATACTCTCTGGGACCTGGCAATACGATATGGGATCAGCATCGAACAGATAATGTTCCTCAATTCGCTCGAGGGCAACACCCTATCGATCGGTGATGTCCTCTTGATCAGACCTGAATAGGAAGGGAACATGGCGATATTCGAAGTCAGTCCGCAGAAGGTTCTGAAGAAGATAAAGAAGTTTGCGACCGATGGCAGCGTGAGCAAGGTTCCGCTAACTATCAGAGAGGAAAGAGCGAAACTGCTCGAGGAAAGCGGTGTAGCTCTAGACCTTGTCTCTTTCCTTCTCGATATAGGTCATCCCGATCTGGCCGCCGATA
>JAOZQW010000453.1 GCA_029932015.1 Candidatus Fermentibacteraceae bacterium | reverse complement strand
TCACATTCGAAATAGTGCACACCACCATGGTCCGTATAGAAGATAACCTGGGCACCTCGCTCGAATTCATCCGTACATGCCTCGATCCATTGCCTGCTGCTCAGTCTGCTTCCATCATCCGATGTATTGGGATCTCCATCCCCGCAGTAATAATCGTTGAATGTGTATCCCAGCCAGTCAGACAGGTCTTTTGCCCAAGCCTTAGAAGGATTCCAGCGATCGTAGCTATTATCATCATCACGACCGGACAACCTCGTTAGATATCTCCTGTATTGGAGGTACTCCGGATAGGGGGGAACTTCCGCTTCCTCAAATGTCTGGATAAGGTCAAGCATGTCCTCAAGCTCATCCACATCTCTTGCCGAAAGACGCCCGACTATCATGTCAGGCACGGAGACGGAGATGTCTCGATCTTCATGGATGTAAGAATACCAGCTGTCGTTGGCGGTGAGATCTGTCGAGGAAAAATACTCGAACTCGTAAGCCGGCAGGAACCACGGATCCCAGGATGTGAAGGAGGGATCCTCATGATCCCCGATGAGTAGCAGGTACGTCGGTCTGGTCCCTGGGGTGGTCCAATCCCAGAGGTCTTCCATGTAGTCTCGGATCATGTCCGGAGTCGGCCAGGGCTCCGAGGTCAAGTACTCATAATAGATGTCATTGAGGTTGACTATGAGGACATCGAAACCGTTCAGATTCATCCTGTATTCGGCAAAGTCCTGCAGAGTACCGAACCCCGGAATTGCATCATCCAGACCATCGGCAACAACAATCACGTAATCCGGATCAATGGGTGGCTCAGAAGAAAAGTCGGTATGCCTGTACACTATGGGATCATGGGAATCGATCGGTTCGTAATCCGGCCTGTATCCAAGCAGCCTGTCTCCAATGAGGCGGTCGTAATAACCCAGGCCGTCTTCATTCCATACCGGATCCAGTCCCTCGAAATTGATGGAGAGTTCAATATCGCTCCAGACCCTCAGGCTGTCTTCCGAAGCAAGGTACTGAACTGGATAGACATTCACGATAGCCACACGCTGGTCCCTGAGCATGAACTCCCCGGTTATCTCGGCAAGCTCCGAGGGATACCATTCGTCCGATATATATGCAGCCGAGTCCTTCCTGAAGAATTCACCGATGTAGGGTGTGCTTGTGCTGTCTTCCACGAGACTGTCCAGAGGGGCAGGATAGACAGGAAGGCATCCAATGGTCTCCATGCAGTTAGCGGCATATGTGAGATCCAGGTCCGATCCATCGGGTACTATTACAAAGCAGGTAACCACCGGCACCTCCGGGAAGCCGACTTCACCCATAGGCACAGTTCCCGGAGATCGATTGAACCGATAGTATTTAGCATGGTCATGTTTGACCACATCCCTGAGCAATCCCTGCAACTCCATATCGAAGCTGATCAGGTCGTCCAGCGTGATGTTATGGAATGTTAGAGGTTCTGAGTTTTTTGGGCATCCCGCTCCGAACTCCAGCCACTTGCCTGAGGCGGGTATGGTGATAAGAAGAGTAACTATTATTAAGGCTGCTGAACATGCTCTACAGGATATCATACCCCCCTCCTGATGGGTTTATTGGCTATCTATGTACCTAACAGTGACAGTATAGCCAAGTAGATGGAGAAGGGCAAGCTGGGAGGTATGCTTGCATATGAAATAGGGGGCATGCAGGCAAATTCCTGGAAGATTTACCCTATGCCAGGGCTCACGGAACGATAATCATCGAGTAGCCGGAGCTC
>JAOZQW010000452.1 GCA_029932015.1 Candidatus Fermentibacteraceae bacterium | reverse complement strand
TTGGTCGAATAACCCGCGTCCAGCTTTCCTAGCAGCATGCACATGCCCATGGAGAGATTCCGCTCGGTGAATAATCTGTCCAGTATGCTTGCAACGAGCTGTTCATTGGCCAGTCCCGAGCTATTGTCGGTTGCACCGAGAGCAGTTCAAGCACCCCCTACCGGTGAAACGGTTGCCGCCTGGGCCAGACAGACCGTGGCTGGATTCATGAACTCACCCACCTTGCAGGATCCGAACAGCGCTACCGGAAGTCTGCCCTCACACGCCAGCAGGCCGGTGTCCTCGAGGTAGAGAAGTCCCTCGTCTGCTATCTGATCATAACTTCCGTGGCCGAGGTAGAGCGAGATCAGAGAACCACGGCTCCACGCTGCAATGTAATCATCCCTGGCTTCCGGCTTCTTCCAGAGATCGTTCCAGTCATAGAATATCAGGTAGAGCTTCTCAGGTCTGAGCACATCTGGAAGATGGTTATTGAGGATCCTCTCCATACTCTGGGTATGGAGTCTTTCGTTATCACCATGGATTGGGGACCGCTCGTCGTCGGCTGCTCCCAGAACGATCGTCTGCCAGTCCCCCCTGTTTGCACCGGAACGGTACTCCAGGGTCTTGGAGACAAGAAGTCTGAGGTCGGAGTTGCCTCCGACACCGATTCTGCTCATAGCGATCTGAGGAAGTATGCTGTCAGACCGGACGATCACGAACTCGTCATCGGAAACCAGGTACGAAGAGCCTCGGTACAGGATATCAATAAAACTCTCTCGTGTGGAGATGAAGTTCCTGGGATCCCAGGTTCCACCACCGACAAGGACGATATCAGTCGGAACAGGATCCCATGAATCAATAGCATACGAGGCCAGTGCCCTGATGGCAGATGGATCGCGTACACCTCCGTTGAATTCGTCATATATCTCTGATGCAGCAAGAAGTTCTGCACCGGGAATCCCTTCAACGAGGACTGCCGCATCAGAAACAAACTGATCGGCAGCCACGAGAAGCGTTGTCTTTCCACTGATGCTGCCGATTATCCGACCGGGAGTGGGAAAGCGGATCGAGTCCGGTCTTGCGATCGAGCTCGGCTGCACTATCCAGAGTTCCTGCATCGGCCAGCCGTCCTGCTGGGTAAACTCGAAGGACTGGGAGTCCTCCACTGTTATCCTGGCGGCTAGTGTATCCCCCCCGACAAGGTAGACATCTGTTCCAGCGAGCCCATTCTCCCAGGTAAACCTGCGTCTGTCCGTTCCGGACCACAGCTCGATCGGTACCTGTGCCTGAGCAGAGAGGTTCGGGGATGTCCAAGGAAAGACCTCGAACCAGTCGAAAAAGACTTCCTTGTAACCATCCCTGATTATGTGGACGCCGAGAGTATTGCTCTGCTCCTTCATTCCCGAGACCGGGAACTCAACGATGAAGTCGTCATAGTTCTCCCATGTCGTGTCGCACTGCAGGGTCCCGTTGAGCGTGAACTGCACACGGTGGATACCGGCATCCGAGGACTTCATATGAACTCGGATATATCCCTCGCTAAGAGCGCTCTCTGAATCAAAATGATAGTAGAGCCATTGACTGGAGCTGTCTGAGTTCCTGTCCCATGCCCAGTCATCAGGCATGTTAGCCCTAATATCGTCCTCTGTCCTTGTGTAGTAGAGATTCTGCTCGAAGTGTCTTCTCGCTAGGAAGCTGTCCGGCAGTGCAGGGGCACCGGTCAGACTGCCGTCAACAACATCCATGCGGACACCGGTCTCACCAC
>JAOZQW010000133.1 GCA_029932015.1 Candidatus Fermentibacteraceae bacterium | reverse complement strand
TCACTAGGGGAAGATCCTACTAAAACGCTGATTATGATTGGCGGCGGCGAAACCTTTGCCGAAGATCTTTTCTTCTACATCGCGCCTCAGGCGGTTGCTCGCGGGTATAATTTTATGACCGTCGATCTACCCGGTCAGGGACTTCTTCCGCTGGAAGGTCAAATCTTTCGTGCTGACATGAATGTTCCAATGAAAGCCGTTGTTGATTATGCGCTCAGCCGTTCTGATGTTGATCCCGAGCGGTTGGCCGTCTATGGAATCAGTGGGGGTGGCGGATTCGTACCGCAGGCCGCCATGCACGATTCTCGCATCCAGGCGATTGCCATGTGCTCCGCCGTTGTGGATGCCTACCCCCTTTTCGCCGCAATGCCCACTATACAAGCAACCGATGAAGAGGCCCTCTCCTGGACAAGTTTTCATCGCAACATCGTCAAAGTGATATACTGGCGTTGGGGCCTGCCCATGGATGACTTCTCCGCGCTCACCGAGGCGAATCGCGGATTCTCCTTTGATCCTGCCAAAGTTACGGTTCCTGCTTTACTCATCGTTGGAGAGGGTGAATACGAGAGCGCTGAGACAAGACGACAACAAGATCGTTGCATGGACAGCCTTCCGAATCCTATGAAGAAACTGGTCATTACACCATCCAACGAGGGCGCATCTAATCACTGCATCATGGAAAACCGCAGTATTGTGGGGCAGGTGCTCTTCGATTGGCTTGATGAGGTATTTACTATACAATAGAGAGATTAATATTCTATAGCAACCGCATGCACTCGGACAGCAAATAGTGCTGCTACTCGTCCCTTGTCGATTTGCTTTTTGCTGCCGGTGATGTGACGCACTTGAAAGCAGAATGAAACTGACCATTTCAGCCAGGGAACATTATGATCGTCTTGCCAAGTCGGGTCATGTTCGTGACGATCCGCCTTTCATGCATGTGTACATGGCGCGATGGGACGGGCCGTTGTTTTACGAGGCATTGGGTGATCTTAGCAACAAGGATGATCTTTAGGTCGGTGTTGGCTGCGGTCGCATTGCACGTCAAGTATTGAGACACGTATGCCATAGCCTTACCGGACTGGACATTTTTCCCAAGACCATCGTTGCCGCCAAAGCCGACTTGGCTGAGTTCTCTAATGTGGAGATTGTCCAAGCCGACATCATGGAGTTCGCACGCCCAGAGAGTTTCGATGTGGTCTTCAGCGTTTTGACGTTTATGCACGTTCAAGACAAACGGCTGGCCCTGCAATGCATTGTCGATCCACTGCGGCGTGGCGGTCGCCTGATCCTCTCGATCGACACAGGTTCAAACCAGACGGTGAAAAATCCGAGACATATGGACAGGCAATAGCAACTTGTCAAAGCACGAAAACCATGAGGCTTTCCAACATAGCACTGCATGCAATTGTCTCGTGGCCGCACAAAAGCGTGAGTACAGAAGTTAGCTGGCAATCATATGAAGGTGACCGTCAAATTCTGCACTGCCATAAACTGCATGGACGGAAAAGCACAGGTCTCGGTCATCCGCCATCCAGCAAAACCAGAATACACTTACAGCAGTACTCCGCATCCGAACAGTGTTCAAGAATATCCTGATGATCGGGCCATGGCTGAACGAGAGGTGGGAGATTGAGGAACTTAAGGATTAGCCCACTGCATCCTACTTAACCCTTCGGTCATGTTATGTCTGGTGACGTATCAACGTGTCTTCCTGGATCAGGTCATCCTGAGTCTGCCGAGGACCTTTGTCCATCCCGCAGGACCTGAAGTGTAGCCTGCCATCTCAAGAGGGAGAGTATCGCCCTCCCAATCCTTCATGGTAACTGAAAATGCCCCGGCGGTCCTCAGAGCGGTTTCTAGGACTTCGAGGAATCGATGAAGTGGAGTTCCATCCTCAAGGTCCGTCTCGCTCACGACTATCCTTCCCCTGCCGTCCAGCGTTATCCTGGCAATAAGGGATCCTCCAGCTATGAGTTTGAATCGACCATCACCTATGCTGGTCAGCATTGGCTGCGAACCCGTACTCCGTGATCGCATCCGTCTTCTCAGAAGCAGTACCGCGATGATGTAGACAGCTGCAAAGGAACCCAGTGCCACTGGAAGCGGAAGCCCGTCCATGAATATGGCTCCCGCAGCCATAAGACAGCCATGAACCAGCAGCATCCCTCCCATCACCACAGAGATACCGGTCACCAGCCCGGATTCGGGAGAGAAACCTGCCAGTCTCTTCATCTGCGAGGCGAGCCATGGCTTGCCGGCGAGAGAGGTGGAGACCAGGACAGCCCCGAGCAGCAGTTCGAGAATGGCATATTCCGCTCCTGCAAAACCCCTGACGGACAGCCAGTCGCCGAGAAGGACCGCACCACCCAGCAGAGCAGCTTCCAGGAGCAATCCGGGATGGTTGGTCCTTCTGGATACAAGAAGAAAGAGATACTCGGCAGCACCGAGTCCGAGAACTGCCAGAGCGGCAGTTACCCCGCTGAGGAAAAGGTCTGCGGCAAGATATCCTGCAAGGATCGTCACTCCGGCCAGGAAGGAGGAGCCTTTCCTGCTCATCCTGTCGAAGAGTTCCGGCGGAAGAGGCTCACTCGCCATCCCCGGTCTGCCCGAAGATCAGTTCATCCCCATCGGCATCAAGTGTCACGGTCTCTCCTGATACTATCTCTCCGTCAATAATCGCTGTGGCCAGTCTATTCTGGATGTACTTCTGCATGACTCTCTTGAGCGGCCGTGCCCCGAAAGCAGGATCGTATCCGAGATTCGAGATGAGGTCCACGGCAGCTTCGGTGGCCTCCACAGCAATTCCCTGCGCGGAGAGTATCCTGTTCAAATGACCAAGCTGGATAACGACTATCTCCCTGATCTCCTCCCGGCCTAGCGGCTTGAAGACGATGATGTCATCGACTCTATTGAGAAATTCGGGTCTGAATCTGGTTGACAGCTCCCGCTTCGCCCTCTCGGTCAGTGCCTCCTGGGTGAGGTGTCCAGCGGATTCCGCGATCCAGTCACTTCCAAGATTGCTCGTCATGATGATGACGCAGTTGCGGAAGTCCACCGTCCGTCCCTGCCCATCGGTCAGACGCCCCTCATCGAGTATCTGCAGGAAGACGTTGAAAACCTGCTGATGAGCCTTCTCTATCTCATCGAAAAGGATGACCGAGTAGGGTTTCCTGCGTACTGCCTCTGTAAGGTAACCGCCTTCATCATAACCGACATAACCGGGTGGTGCTCCGATCAGACGGGAGACAGAGTGCTTCTCCATGAATTCACTCATGTCGATGCGGACCATTGCGTTCTCATCGTCGAAAAGGAAGTCGGCCAGGGATCTGGCAAGCTCCGTCTTGCCGACTCCAGTCGGTCCCATGAAGATGAAGCTGCCCAGCGGCCTGTTGGGATCCTGAACGTTCGCCCTCGCTCTCCTGACTGCCTCTGAGACAGCGGCAACAGCTTCATGCTGGCCTATCACTCTTTTATGGAGCTCATCCTCGAGAGTAAGAAGTCTCTGCTTCTCACTCTCCATGAGCCTCGTAACGGGGATGCCCGTCCATTTGGAGACAACCTCGGCGATGTTCGCTGGAGTGACCTCCTCAGAGAGCATGCAGCCTATCTTCTGCAGTTCAAGAAGCCGTTCACGGAGTTTTTGGGCGTCCTCCTCCACGCGCCTGAGCTTTCCGTACCTGATCTCAGCTACCTTCTCGAGATCACCCTCCCTCTCCGCAACCTTCTCCATGCTTCGAAGCTCCTCGGTTTCACGTGCCAGGTCTCGAATATTGTCTATGACCTGCTTCTCGTTCTGCCAGCGAAGCTCGAGTGCGGTGCGCTCCTCGTCCAGTTCGGCTATCTCCCTCTCAACCGCTTCGAGTTTCGGAGCGTCCCCACCTGATTCCTCATCCCTCCGGAGGCCTTCTCTCTCTATCTCGAGTTGCATGATCCTGCGCCGGATCTCATCGATCTCCTCAGGCATGCTGTCGATCTCGATGCGGAGTCTGCTCGCGGCCTCATCCACAAGGTCGATGGCCTTGTCCGGCAGAAAACGATCTGTGATGTATCGGTTTGAAAGGGTGGCTGCTTCGATGAGCGCCGCATCCTGTATGATGATCCCATGATGATTCTCGTACCTCTCGCGAAGTCCCCTCAGAATGCTGATCGTATCCTCGACCGAGGGGGGATTGACCAGGACGGGCTGGAACCGGCGTTCGAGAGCTGCGTCCTTCTCTATGTGCTTGCGGTACTCGTCCAGTGTTGTTGCGCCAATGCAGTGGAGTTCTCCCCTGGCAAGAGCAGGTTTGAGCATGTTGGCGGCATCCACTGCTCCTTCGGCCGCACCTGCGCCGACAAGCGTGTGCATCTCATCGATGAACAGGATGATACGGCCCTCGGCTGAGGCGATCTCCTGGAGGACGGCTTTCAGTCTCTCCTCGAACTCCCCGCGGAATTTGGCTCCTGCAATAAGAGCGCCCATATCCAGAGAAAGAACACTCTTGTTGGAGAGTGTTTCGGGAATGTCTCCCTCAGCCATCCTTCTGGCCAGCCCCTCGACGATGGCGGTCTTCCCGACGCCGGGTTCACCGATGAGAACGGGATTGTTCTTCCTCCTCCGACCGAGAACCTGCATCACTCTTCGGATCTCGTCATCCCGACCGATGACAGGATCGAGCTTCTCCTGTCTGGCCAGCTTGGTCAGATCTCGTGTGTATTTCTCCAGAGACTTGTAGTTGTCCTCGGCAGTCTCCGAGTCAACCCTGGATGAACCTCTTACTGCTGCGAGAGCCTCTATGAAGGCGCGCTCGCTGATACCCCCTCCGATGAAGAGCTCGGAGATCCTGTCCCCGCTCCTGAGCAGACCAATGAAAAGATGCTCTCTGGCGACATACTCATCCCTGAGCTCCGCAGCAGCAGCCTCACCTGCGCGGATAACTGATGCGAAGCCTGGAGACATCCTGGGCTCAGCACCTCCGGATACTCTCGGAAACTCACCTAGCAGTCCTGTAACGGAGTTCCTCAGTCTCTCGCGATCTATCTCGAGACTCTCCATGACTCCGGCAATGACACCCATGGGATTGTCGAGTAGAACGGCAGCCAGATGAGCGGGACGCATCTCGGGATTACCTGCCTCGATAGCAAGACGACCAGCCTCTTGAATGGCCTCTTTTGATTTTATCGTAAATTTCTCGTTATTCATGTCTCTCCTCCTCTTTCATTTTCGTATATAAGAGCAAATATCAGGCCAGGGGAGTAGGCGATCCCAGCTTGGCTACTAGATACTTATTTTACTATGCATCATGCACTTGGCATCATAACTGAAAATCACTTCCCGGTTAGCTGCGGAAAGGTGTGTCATAATGACCACCCTCCACTCAGGGGAGATTTCCGGCAATGTACATATATGATTCAGGATCATTCGGCTTTACCCGGTGAGAGTATAGTTGTAGCATTGCTTATTGTTAGCGAGTACACTCAACGCCTGATGAGGAGACAACGCCAATGGTAAGAACCGGAATAGTGGGTCTCGGTTACTGGGGTCCGAATCTGCTGCGGAACCTCTACGCCAACAGGAGATGCGAAGATCTCGTTATCTGTGATTCGGACGGCGGCAGGCTGAACCGCATGTCGGAGCGTTACCCGGATCTCACTGCAACGATGGATTTCACTGATCTGACCAGCGACCCGAACCTTGATGCCATTGTCATCGCTACAGGCGTCTCCTCGCACTACCCGCTTGCGAAGGCCGCGATCATGGCTGGCAAGCATGTCTTCGTTGAAAAACCCTTTGCCGCCAGTACAGCAGAGGCAGAAGAACTCGTCGACCTTGCTCAGAAGCAGGGAGTCGTGACCATGGTCGGACACACCTTTATCTACTCCCCCCCGGTCGTGAAGACGAAGGAGATCATCGACAGTGGAGATCTGGGAACAATACACTTCATTACTTCGAGCAGGGTGAACCTTGGACTTCATCAGAAAGATGTCTCCGTAATCTGGGACCTTGCTCCCCATGATTTCTCGATGATCTTTTACTGGCTCGGCGAGGAGCCCTCGATGGTCAGCGCCTTTGGTCATGCCTATGTACTCAATGGTATTCCTGACGTGGCCTTCATCGACCTGGAATTCCCGGGAGGGGCGATTGCCAATGTTCAGGTCTCATGGCTGGCACCCTCCAAGCTGCGCAGAACTGTTATCGTAGGAAGCAGAAAGATGCTGGTATACGATGATACGGAGCCCTATGAGAAGATCAAGATCTATGACAAGGGAGTCGAGGTAATTGAACCCGAGAGCTTCGGTGAATACCAGCTCTCTTACCGCACAGGTGATATTATCTCCCCCAAGCTTGACTCATTCGAGCCACTAGCGAGTGAGATGGAAGAATTCCTTCGTTGC
>JAOZQW010000451.1 GCA_029932015.1 Candidatus Fermentibacteraceae bacterium | reverse complement strand
ATTGTTGTGACACTGATGGTCATTCCTCCCATCATGTTCGGACCGCTGGCCAGCCTTGGTCCCAACTGGAGAGCCTGGATCGTAGTGGGTGCCTCTCTCATAACCGCTCTCGTAATCGGGATGCTGCGCATCATGGGAACGACCATAAGTGCGGAGGGACGTGAATGAACCCGGAAATTTCCGTCCAGATACCTGTAAGGAACGGTGGAGCGGCATTTGCGGAAGTGCTGGACAGCCTCAGGGCTCAGGATGCTTCGTTTCAATGGGAGCTCGTGATTGTGGACGACGGGAGCCTCCTTCCGGTAGAGGAGGAGTTCAGCCTCTCCTTTCCTGACAATGTCAGCGTCAGTGTGGTCACCCTGAAGGGCGAGGGCAACCGTCCGAAGGCCAGGAACACCGGGTGGCGAGCCTCCATGGCACCGCTGTCGCTTCTCTCGGATGCAGACCTCCGCTTCGAACCTGATATAGTTCGCAGGCATCTTGAACTTCATGCAGAAAAGAGTGCTGATGTTATCATGGGCGCCCGTATCAATGCATGGTCGGAGAACTCGACTGCATGGCAGAAATGGTTCGACTCCAGAGCTATGGGTGGGAAACCGGCCGGTCCCTTCCCGCCCCGGTACTTCATAACAGGGAATCTGAGCCTTCCCACCCGGATGCTGAGCGACCTGGGGGGGTTCGATATCGCCATCAACCGATACGGTGGTGAGGATACGGAATTCGGCATCAGGCTTGCCGAAGGCGATATCGTTCTCCGTTGGGAGCCATCACTCAGGGTCTATCACCTGGACGATGTGAACGTACGACAGCACTCGAAGAAGATGATCGAATACGGCTCATCAGGATTGAAGTACACTATTGAGAAGCATCCGGAGGCCGCTGGTCTACTCGGCAGCGACTGGATAAAACCGCTCTTATCTGCACCGCTCCGACCGGGAATGATGTTTATGAGACTGGTGACGGCGATTGCCCTGCTGGGACCGATCTACAGAACTACTCTTAGGTGGATGGAAAGGGTAGGGACACCCCGGTTCCTGTTTACATATCTCTCCGTTGGCGCATGTCTGATCGGCCTGTCCGGGAAGGATTTCGACTGGAATGAATGATCATCCGCGGATGCTCATCGAGGGGAAGTTCCCCGGCGCAACCCGTCTGGAAATGCTCAGGAGCCTTACCACCTGGCGTGTTGGCGGTCCTGCACTTGCCGTTACTGTAACATCCGGTTCGATGCTATCCGATCTGCTCGGATTACTGCATGAGGAGAAGATTGACAGCTTCGTGCTTGGTAAGGGTTCGAATATTCTGGCTTCGGATAAAGGGTGTGATCGGGTGCTCATTCTCCTCCGAGGAGAGCTGGCGTCTGCCGAGTGGTCAAGGGTCGATGATTCCTGGAACCTCTCCTGCGGCGGAGGCACCAGACTCCCTTCCCTCGCCGGTGCAGCCTGCACCAGAGGGGCATCAGGAATGGATTTTGCTGTCGGAATTCCCGGGACCGTCGGCGGTGCTATATTTATGAATGCTGGTGCATATGGCGGATCCATTTCCGATCATGTTACCGCTGTAAGGTGTGTTGATCCCTCTGGAGGGCAGCATCTGCTCGATCCCTCGGAATGTGAATTCGCATACCGGTCAAGTGTTTTCCGGGATAGGCCCCTTATCGTGTCCGGAGTTGATTTCCGAATGCCGGAGAGGGATCCTGTCGAGCTTCGGCGGAATGCGAGGTCCATACTGGCGCTGAGAAGAGAGAAGCTTCCA
>JAOZQW010000450.1 GCA_029932015.1 Candidatus Fermentibacteraceae bacterium | reverse complement strand
TGTCCCGAAGGCTGTCAAGGGTTTCTCTGGCAGAAGGGACAAAACCGAAAAACTGCTCAAGCTCATCACAGGGGTACTCCCCGCAGTCCGCGCAGGTCTGAACAGGACGCTCGAGAGCACAGAGCCTGATAGAGCATTCGGAACAATGGGAGAACTTCACACCCTCAGTGCCGGTGCACCCGGAGCAGTTGATGTCCGAAGCGGATATCTCGGCATTGAACTGGGCGGACCAGGTTCGAGCCGTCTCCTCACGAAGGGCCTCATCATTGGTAATGGTCGCCATCCGCGCGGGGCATTCCCCGCAGTCAAGCCCGCAGTAAGCCGTCATGGGCATATCATCCTCCATTCAGGGAAAGAGAATTGAACTCACGTATCAATCTCGCGATGGGAAGCCCCATCACATTGAAATAGCAGCCCTCTATCCTGTCGACCATCGCGCACCCGATGCCCTGAATACCATAGGCGCCGGCTTTGTCCATTGGTTCGCCAGTTGCCACATAATCCCGTATCTCACTACCTGACAGAGCTCTGAAATGAACCTGTGTAGCCTCTGTAAAGGAAGTCTCGATACCTCTATCCCTCCATATAACGCTGACTCCGCCGTAGACGGTATGCCATCTGCCGGAGAGGGATGAAAGCATGCTGACTGCGGACTCCGGGTCGGCGGGTTTACCGAGAAGACGGTCGTCAATGGATACAAGCGTGTCTGCGCCGAGAACAGGATGTCCGGGCCATAATGCTGATGCATGAACGGCTTTCTCCCGGCTCCAGTGCTGAACGACCTCCTCGGGGGTTCCAAGGAACCCATTCTCGTCGATGTCGCAGGGGGCGGCAATGAAACGAATGCCAGCCATGTCCAGTATCTGCCTTCGGCGTGGGGACCTGCTTGCAAGGACGAGCAGAACATTCAGATCAAGCCAGCAGTTCATCAGGACATGCTTTCGGAGGGGGAGTCCAGCATGATAGTGACTGGTCCTGAGTTCACCAGTTCAACCTCCATCATCGCTCCGAATTCCCCTGAACCGACCTGAAGCCCTGTGCCTCGCGCGAGTTCCTCGAATATGTCGTACAGCATCCGCGCGTTGTCGGGCAGGGCCGCCCTGATAAAACTTGGTCGTCTTCCTTTTCGGGAGTCTGCATGTAGAGTGAACTGGCTTACAATGAGAAGTGCTCCATCCAGGTCGGATACGGACCTGTTCATGTTGCCCTGCTCATCCGGAAATATCCTGAGTCCCGTGATCTTCCGAAGCATCCACTCGAGATCATCCTGTGTATCATTCCTGCCGAAGCCGACCAGAAGCAGCAGTCCGTGATCTATTTCCGATAACTTCTCGCCGCCTGCCCGAACGCACGCTCTGGAAACCCGCTGGAGGAGAACCTTCACTCTTCCCCTTGGTCGGGGTCCGCCGGCTCATCGACGGGCTCAATGTTTTCATGGAGCGATGAAGGCACACCTGCCAGAATGGCGACTCCTGAACCGGCTATGCTGCCGAGAGCCACGGGCAGACCTGCCAGCTGAATGAGTCTGCCTGCGCGGAGCATCTTGACGGAGCGGTTCCTGAATGCCAGTACCCGGATCGTACATCCGGCTGCGAAGAGGATCAGACCGGCCCACCTCAGAGGCCACGGAGTTCCGTAAGTAGTCATTCTGAGAAGGAAGCTGTCCACTGCGCTGACAAGGAGAACAATGTAGAAAATGGTATATGGAGTACTGTATTCACCCCCGCCTGTCCTCGTTTTCGACTCCCATGCGCTCA
>JAOZQW010000132.1:3781-6424 GCA_029932015.1 Candidatus Fermentibacteraceae bacterium | reverse complement strand
TTATGCTCTGCACCGTGCTATGGATGCCGGTGTTGATGATGTGGGCATAGGTGCCCTTTTCGGATTATGCGACTATCGCTTCGAGGTTATGGCCCTGCTTCTTCATACTATCGACCTCGAGAATCGCTTCGGGGGAGTTGGCCCGCACACAATAAGCTTCCCGAGACTGGAACCTGCGCACAATACTCCGTTCGTCGAGGACCCCACTCATCTCATTGACGATGAGTCATTCAAGCGGCTTGTGACAGTTCTCAGGCTGTCAGTTCCATATACAGGCATGATACTCACCGCGAGAGAGCCGGAGAGGGTCAGACGCGAGGTCATCCGGCTCGGGGTAACGCAGCTTGATGCCGGCTCGAACATCGCCGTCGGATGCTACGCCACAGGTGAATCCGATGAAAGCAGAGCGCAGTTCACACTCTCTGATCCCAGGAATCTTGAACAGGTGATCTCCGATCTTGTCGACAAGGGCATGATCACCAGCTTCTGTACCGCGGGGTACAGGTGCGGTAGAACAGGTCAATATTTCATGGATGTGGCCAAGTCGGCGAAGGTTCACACGCTCTGCATGCCTAATGCTATCCTGACATTCGCTGAGTATCTTGATGACTACGCTTCGGATGAGACGAGGGATAAGGGGTGGAAGCTGGTGATGGACGAGCTTTCAGAACTGCCTGGTGAAGAACTCAGAGTAAGGGTAGCGGAACTGCTTGCCAGGATCAGGTCGGGGGAAAGAGACCTCTACCTGTAGCGGGGTCGGACGCAAGTGTTGATACTTCACTATGGTATTATTGGATTATGTCCAATTAGTCCCTGAAGAAGCCTACTAATACTCCAACCTGATTGCAACACTTACGTCCGACCCTGAAGTCCAGGCGGGTTAGAGACCCATCTCCACGACTTTCCAGCCATCATCTTCGAGGACTGCATGCACGAAATCGGAACTGGATTCGCCCATCATGCTTGTCACGACTTCCACAAGGGCACTATCCCCGGTGATCTCGACATCACCGAGGTTTATATCGATCATCGATACTATCTCTGATATCATTGGCGAGGAGAGGAACATGCCGCCGAACTCCTTGGCAGTGATCGTTTCGAGCTGTTCCTCGGTGATAGTTATACCCAGTCCGGTCAATTCAGTCGCAGCAAGCTCAGGAGTCATTCTCATGGCATCGATCATCATCTGCAGTTCCTCTACGGTTCCGCTTGACAGATAGCCGACGGCTGTGATGCCATCACCCTCCGCCAGCGCGTCGTAGAGAGCAATAACGGCCTCGCCGGGATCGGAAGCACGGTCTGCAAAGGCAATTGAAGCGAGACTGAGAGCAATTACAAGGATGAGGGATCCTGTTTTCATGTCATCTCCCTTATGGTGTTCACCTGAACGCTGAGCCAGGTCTATCGAGTACATTTCAGGTAGTGTTATCCAGAGAGGGCGCTCCTGTTCCAGAACACCGGTTCGAGGATGGTTACATGTTCACACCGAATTCGGTGACCTTCCACACGCCGTCTTCCATGACGACTTCTATCGTATTGGTCTCCGATTCACCCATTACATCTACGGTAACCTCGACCATGGCTGAGTTGCCCTCAATTTCAACAGAGCCAATTGTAACCATGGCGGATTCCATTATGCTGCTTATCATCGGAGAGGATATCATCTCTGAAGCGAAGTCGGCTGCGGTCATGTTCGGAATATCCTCGGCATTGATCTGGATGCCCATCAAAGCGAGTTGTGCGGAAGAGGCTTCAGGATCGTCCTTGAGGATCAAAAGCTGCTGGTCCATTTCCACAAGTGCGCTGGAGGACATGTAGGAGACTGCAAGGTCACCATCACCATCCTGGAGGGCGGCGAACATTTCGGTTACAGCATCACCGGGAGTTCCCCCGCTTTCGGCAGTTCCACCGCATGCTGCGGCGATGAGGACGAGTCCAGTACATAGGGAAACAACAGCTTTCATATCAAATGTCCTTTCGGGAAGATCAAAACGCTTAACAGCACGGTGATTATTCGCAATTGCGTTCTGTGATGTCAAGCAAACTTTCCACTGCCTGATTCTGCTGTTATCATCTCGCCTGAATGAAAGGGGGTGCGCATGTCCGAAAGCAGATTCCTGGAAGACCTGCTGACCAGGAAATCATTTGAATTCGAAGAGCAGTTCCCCGGACTGTCAGCAAGATTCTGCAGGATCATGGGCAGACGTATCTCCCATATCGCTGGAAGTGCAGTAGTCACCGGCGGGGGAGCCCTCCGGATTGAGGTGCTTCCCGCATTGCTCATGCTGATAGAGGGAGACCTGCAAGGGAGGGAGAAGGAACTCAGAAAATTCACCTCTGACCTCTCTCGCGAGAGTAGACTATCCAGGGAATTCAGCTGATCCGTCGGGAAGAACCGCGATAGCAATGGCGGTCAGGCTCTAGACTCGGCATCCAATTGACCTGATAAATTATCTTACTACAGCAAATCGGCTTATGCCAGAATAAGGGCCGGCATTCATTCTGAGACAATAGACACCAGGCTCAAGAGCATCTACCGATATCTGATGGGTCCCCGGGGCGAATACGTTTGAAGTTGAGCCCCAGACAATTCGGCCTGAGATATCGTACACAGCCATATCGACTCTGCTCTGGACAGGAACA
>JAOZQW010000132.1:0-3771 GCA_029932015.1 Candidatus Fermentibacteraceae bacterium | reverse complement strand
AGGAACACCGAAGTCTACAAGTACCCTACCCTTTGCTGGATTGGGAAATACGTCCCCAAGAATGAAATCTCCAGCAGACTCTTCGCTTCCTGCTATCTCCACCGGATCCCATGTGATCGACACCTCATGCAGTACAGGTGTGGAGAGGTCACTGAGCGTTTCCAGCTTTACCCTGTACTGGAGATAGCTGTCATTGTCAGACAGGATACCCGCCAGGCTGCCGGGAGACGAAAGCGCATTTGACCAGTCGCCCATCATCAATGGGTCATCAGAGGACCTTACCTGGAAGGATAGCGAGGTTCCGACAGGTTCCTCGGAATCCCAATCGATGAAGCCCCATTGCGGATCACATCCGGTATAAATGATGCTTGATGTCAGGTTTCCGGAGTCCCGTCTGAACCAGACCAGAACAGCCATACGAATACTCTCATCATCCGCATAGATCAGATTGGTGTTGCCGTCCAGATCAATGTCAGCTCCGGTGATCTCATAGTTCGGGTAGTCGTTCTTGTAGTATCCGTGCCGCTCCCATTGGTTGATGGAGGTATCGATGCTTTCATACCAGGCAAAGCTCGAAGCCAGATCCTGATCTCCATCACAATCCAGATCAGCACTGAGGACTTCTGAGTTTCCTTCGGCTTCCGAGATACTCTCAGTTACCCAGGAAGTACCAAGCCCGTTTGCATTCCTGTTCCATTTTATACTATGAAAATAGCGCGAGGCTGAAACAACATCCGTCCAGCCATCCCCATCAATATCTGAAGCCACAGCATCGATCTCGCCGTAGGGATATCCTATCCTGTGAAATGTCCATGTCCCACCATCCCCATCATTCTCAAGCCATGCCAGATCGTTGACGGGATATTCCCAGGCACCAACAAGATCAATATCACCATCGCCGTCAATATCTGCGGAGCAGACTGATTTCTGGAAGCCAAGGAGAGGCCAGTTGCCATGGCTTATCCACTCTGAATGCTCATCTCCGGGATTCTCGAACCAGTATAGTTCGTTTGGGTAAATTGTATGATCCAGGACGACTGCAATATCCGGATATCCATCACCGTCCAGATCACCAACAGTCATTTGGGAAGGGTCATGAGGCAATACAGCTATGATGTGCTCAGAAAGGAAATCTGCAGAATCACCTTCATTCGAGAACCATCTGAGAATGCCACCGGTAAATGTGTCTGTCGTAACGGCAATATCCAGAATACTGTCACCATCGATATCCACCGGAACAACATCTCTTACTTCTTCTTCATCACTGAAGACAGTGATCGTAGACCGTTCCCATACACCGGTCAGGCTGCAGGGATTTATCCAGCATGTTATTTCATTGTAGTTGGTCCCACCAGCCGCGATAATGTCGGGGAAACCATCGAGATTCAGATCGGCTTTGCAGAGCGAGTGGATATAGTCCAATCCATTGTCGATTGTCTGTGTCCAGGCATATTCTTCAGGAATCCACGATAGAGAAAGCTGGCCAGAGATACCGTTCCAGGAAATACTGTCAGAGTCAAGAAAGCGATCGTACGGGTCCAGTACAGGTCCCGGCTGACCTCCTCCACCTGACCAGGAGGTTTGAGTGATCGAATCCGCATATGTTGCCGATATCAGCAGAGATATGATGATCACCAGACGGAATCCAGATAAGATGTTCAGTTCCTCCTTCCCTTTATCGAGTGTCAGACGAGTCTCGACAAACCAGCTACTCCGGGAAACAGCCGTCCAGAAGGGTGTCGTCGGCGGTCTCCGCGAGGGTAACGAGCAGGCCATGCTGGGTCCTCATTGCCTCTCGGATGGCGAACTGCGCGCCTTTGTTCCGGGCCCATGCGCGTCTGGCCAGGCCATTTGCGACATCCCATCCCAGCATGAGTTCAGCTCTCTGAGCCGCCTCTCTGCTTCCGTCGAGAACGAGACCGAAGCCGCCGTTGATGACCTCACCCCAGCCGACCCCGCCTCCATTGTGCAGCGATACCCAGGTTGCTCCCCTGAATGAATCGCCAATGACGTTCTGCACGGCCATGTCTGCCGTGAACATGCTCCCATCGCGGATATTCGCGGTCTCCCTGTAGGGTGAATCAGTCCCCGAGACATCATGATGATCACGGCCCAGCACAATTGGGGCGCTGACCGTTCCATCAGCAATTGCAGCGTTGAAGGCTCGTGCGATATCCATTCTGCCCTGTCTGTCCGCGTAGAGGATCCTCGCCTGTGAACCGACGACCATCCTGTTGTTCTCCGCGTGACGTATCCAGTGGACATTGTCCAGTATCTGCTGCCTGATCTCGGCATCAGCCTCGGAGGCCATGGATTCGAGGACATAGGCCGCTATCGCATCAGTCTTGCGAAGGTCGTCATGATCTCCCGATGCGCAGACCCAGCGGAAGGGACCGAAGCCGTAATCGAAGCACATTGGACCCATGATGTCCTCGACATAGGAGGGATAGGTGAAAGTGCCGTCCGGTCTGGTGATACCTTCAGCACCTGCCCTGGAAGCTTCGAGCAGGAAGGCATTCCCATAATCCCAGAAGTGCATTCCCGTACCGGTGAGCCTGTTGACGGCCCTTACATGCCTTCTGAGTGATTCCTCGACCATCTCCCTGAAGCCGTCAGGGTCTGATTTCATCATGCGGCTGGATTCCTCAAATGTGATACCGGCTGGATAGTACCCGCCGAGGAATGGATTATGGAGGGATGTCTGGTCGCTGCCGAGGTCCACCGGAAAGCCTGCATCCGCCAGCCTTTCCCAGAGATCGACGATGTTGCCCAGATAGCCGAGTGAGAGAGGTTTACGCATGTCCAGTGCTTCATCGATGCGGATGAGAACCTTATCGAGATCTTCCTCCACTTCATCTAGCCAGCCCTGCTCATGACGCGTTCGTATCGCTTTGGGATTAATCTCTGCAATGACCCCCACAGCGCCAGCTATGACGGAGGCCTTTGCCTGTGCGCCGCTCATCCCGCCAAGACCTGAAGTGACGAACAGCTTTCCAGCAAGATCCTGTTCGGGAGCAAGGCCAAGGTACTTACGTCCTGCATTGAGAAGTGTGATGGTCGTGCCGTGGACGATACCCTGTGGACCGATGTACATAAAACTGCCGGCAGTCATCTGACCGTAGGAGGTGACTCCCAGGGCACTCATCCTGTCGTACCCATCGCGCGAACTGTAGTTCGGGATGACCATACCGTTCGTCACAACTACTCTGGGCGCGTCGACATGGGATGGGAAGAGTCCCATCGGGTGTCCGGAGTACAGGGCAAGTGTCTGCTCCTCTGTCATCATCGAGAGGTATTTCATTGTCAGCAGGTACTGTGCCCAATTCTGGAATACAGTTCCGTTGCCGCCGTAGGTTATCAGCTCTTCGGGATGCTGGGCGACCTCCGGGTCGAGGTTGTTCTGTATCATCAGCATAATGGCCGCAGCCTGCTCGGTCTCGGCAGGATACTCATGGATAGGTCTGGCCTCCATTGAGTAAGTCGGTCTGAAGCGCCGCATGTAGATCCTGCCGTCAGCTTCCAGCTCCTTTGCGAATTCAGGAGCTAGACGGGGATGCCAGGACTTGGGGAAGTATCTGAGAGCATTTGCCAGCGCAAGTCTCTTTCCTGCGGAATCGAGTACATCGGGGCGGGGTGGAGCATGATTGACGCCCGGTGAAGAGGACGGCATTTCAGGTATCGCTGCTGGTATTCCCTGTCTTATCTCTTCCCGAAAATCCTCCAGTGACATCGCTTCCTCCACTCTTATTAGGCAATTGCGAACAATTCAAG
>JAOZQW010000131.1 GCA_029932015.1 Candidatus Fermentibacteraceae bacterium | reverse complement strand
GCTGTATGAGAAATGGAGGATTTAGTAGATGACAAACAAAAGAGAACTGATTGCATTCTGCGGTTTGTATTGTGGTGAATGCCCCAATCACACTGGAAAGATTGCTGATTTAGCACGCGATTTAAGAAAAGAACTACGAAGCGTCAGATTTGATAAGACAGCGGAAGCGCTTTCAGAACTATCTTTCTTCGGCATGTTCAAAGACTACGAACAATGCTATGCGGTTCTTGGTGGCATGGTGAAACTCCGTTGCAACCACGCCTGTAGAGGCGGCGGTGGCAATCCATACTGTAAAATCAGAAAGTGCTGCCAGAAAAAGGAAATTGAAGGATGCTGGCTTTGCGATGAATTTGAGACTTGTGTAAAACTTAATGAGTTAGAAGCAAATCATGGTGTAGCCCACATCAAAAACCTGCGAAGAATCAAGAGAAACGGAATCGACACCTTTCTTGACGGTAAAAAGCACTGGTATGCAAAGCCAAAGGAAAGTAGTTGAGTATTATCACAATATTGAGATCAGCTAACAAAAAAATGCAGCGGACGCAAAAAGCCGCACCGCTGATTTTGGCGTTGGACTAAGGGATAAGAATGACAAATCCATGGGGTATTTCACTTCTGGTGGGTCTGGGCGGATTTGCAGGCTCGGTGGCGCGCTATGGCCTCAGCGTCACATCGCAACGTTTCTCAATTGAGTGGCCACTGGGAACCCTCGCCGCCAACGTGCTTGGGTGTCTCGCCATCGGTATTCTCACAGGGCTGTCCGCTCGAGGTGAGACACTATCCCCGGAGATCCGACTTGCTCTGGCCACCGGGTTCTGCGGTGGTTTCACGACAATGTCTTCCATGGTTTATGAAACTGCCGAGATGATCCGTGCCAGCGAGTATCTGCATGCAACGGTTTACGTGGCGGGGACGTTTCTCCTCTCAATGACCGCCTTCGTTATCGGCGTTATAGCAATGCGCATTCTTAGCAAGATCGGAGGTGGATTATGGAGTTGAAATCGGAGGCGAAACTGTTGCGGATATTCCTGGGCGAAGCTGACAAAGTGAAACACACCGCCCTTTACGAAGCCATCGTGCACGAGGCGCGCCGATGTGAATTGGCAGGAGCAACCGTGTGGAGAGGAGTCATGGGCTTCGGTCCCACAAGTAGAATTCGCTCGGCGAGGATTCTCGATCTGTCAGCAGACCTTCCCATCATCGTCGAGATCGCAGACGAAGAGGACAAAATTTCTCGGTTCCTCCCGGTGCTTCACGATCTATTTGAATCGGCCCAATCTGGAGGATTGATAACGGTGGAGAACGTCAAGATCATTAAGTACCTTCACGGGAAAGAGAAGGATCAATCCAACCAAGGAGTCCAGGCGACGCGGTGACACGCGGGCCTGACTCCCGTCGTTGAGGTTTGATTATGAATGACAAGGTGGTCACAGTTTGCGACCACCTCAAGAACCTGATGTTCTCCCCTGTCACTCCTCATGTATTCACGGAGCATGGCGCAATCATGGTGGCCAGCGTGTTGAACTCACCGAGAGCCATTTGCAGGATCACTCCGCGCTTCCTGGTCAGGCAGTGCATCAGCTTGCCGGTCATGAACTCCGGCGGTTATCTTAACAACTCTGACGCTTTTATGGAAAGGTTTGTATGAAGACTGCGCTTGTCTATCCGAGATTCGACTGGATAGAGTACAATGGCCTCGCCGAGCCAATCGGACTGCTTCATCTGGTGAGCGCTCTGAAAACGGCTGGACATGACGTGGTATATGCGGACTACTCCTTCTGCGAAAAGCTGGACGAGTTGGACCACCTTGTGGGCGATGCCGACCTGGTAGGGATAGCCGTCTCAGCTGCAGCCAAGTTGGAGAGAGCTACCCTTGTGTCGAAGCACATCAGGAGCATCAATCCCGATGCTGTAATTGTGGCGGGGGGAGCTTATCCCAGCATCTTCCCTGAGCAGTGCATCGAAACTATGGAGGCTGACTGCGCCATGCTCGGTGAAGCCGAGGAGGCCATCATCGAGATGGCGGATGCGGTCCGCGACGGGCAGGACTTCAGAGAGATACGGAACCTGGTCTATCCCGATGAGGCTGGCGGTTATGTGACAAATCCCAGACGACCGGTTCAGACAGACCTGGATTTGATCGAGTTCCCCGCCAGGGATGTCGTTGACTACGATTCTTACATGACGAACGGGATGTCTGAGTACGGATTGGTCACAACCAGGGGCTGCCCTTTCAAATGCATCTACTGCAAGCCCAGTACCGATCACATCTTCGGGGGTGGTATCAGGTTCAGGAGTGCTGAGAATGTCGTTACTGAGATCATCGAGCTTGCAGCCCTGAGGAATACTGACTGCCTCAGAATATTCTTCAAGGATGACACGATCACGATGCATCCGGAGAAGTGGTTCTCTGAGTTTGGCCGGAGACTTGAGGAGGCCGGGATCTCGGTGGAATGGCACTGCAACAGCAGGGTCGATACCGTTACCAGAGAGAAAGTCCGCAACATGGCAGAAAGCGGATGCCACTGCATCTCCTTCGGAGTGGAGAGCGGCAGCCAGAAGATCCTGGATTTCTATAAAAAGGGTACTACGCCGGAGCAGGCCGTTGACGCTTTTAACTGGTGTCATGAGTTCGGAGTGGAAGCAACGGCCAATCTGATGATCGGCTTCCCCCTTGAAACCGAGGAAGACCTTCGCCTGACTTATGAACTCCTGAAGAAGCTCCGCCCCGATGACATCATTGTCTACTTCTCGACCGCCATCCCGGGCAGATACATCCATGACTGGGCTAAAGAGGAGGGCTATCTCACAACGGACGCCAATCCTGAACTGCTGGACCCGGCACGGAACAGAGCACACGAGGTTATGAACATGCGCCTCCCCTTCCTGAGCACGGATGAAGTCATCTCATGGAAGCACCGTATCGAGCGATACCGGAGTTGGCGTAAGGTCACCAGCATGGATAACATCAGACGCTGGGCCGGTGAACTTATAAAGGAACCGGGCAAGGCCGCGGGCAAGGCCGCCAGGGTCCTGCGCGGTTTCAGAGGCCAGGGGGACTGAGCCAAGCCTTCATCAAACCGATTCGGCAGGCCATTCCATTCTAGAGGACTATGAATCTCGCATTCATCACAGCCTCATCAGCATTCATCCGCACGAAGTAGACGCCTTTGTCGAGACTGGAAACATCCAGCGATATCGAGTGTTCCCCCCGCCCGAATTCATCCCAAACTGGAATCAGGACTATCCTGCCTGCAATGTCATAGACCGTGATACCCACATGGCAGATACCTGTCAGTGTGAACCCGAGGGTTCCAGAAGAGTTTATGGGATTCGGAGTGATGGTCAAACCTCCCGGACTCACCGGTGAAACACCTTCCTCTACGCCTGTACCCTGCCCCCAGATAGAGCTTCTGTGGTATGCGTCAAGCAGAAGGTCCGCGTTCATCCTGAGACCATCAAGGCCGCGCCCTGCAACCCATCCACCCACGATATGGAGCGAATCCCCGTCGTCGAGGGAGATCGGACCGATGGACATGAGGAACCTGTAGTCGAAGACTGGAAATCCGAGTGCAATGGGAACTTCCCTCACAAATGGGAACGGTCCCGGATTCTGTGGCGTCATAGCCTCAGGTGTGCAGGGATCTCCGACCCATTCGGACATGAATGCTGGTCCGCTGTAGTAACCGCTGCTGCTGGGATTGAGCCCCCAGGTAAAATCGTACATCTCCGACTCACTCCCCGGATCCTCCTCCCAGTTCCACCACTGATGGCTCAGCGGGATTGCACAGCCAAGTACATCAACTGGACGTTCGACTGACCTGTCCGCCTTCACAACCCAGCAGTCAAGCAGTCTCCAGCCCACGAATCCGTTGCAGTAGACAGGAAGCATCGGTTCCCCTGAATCATCAAATCCACTTGCTGGTGAATCCGAGTCCCACATGTAGCTCAGATTCCTGGGTACAACCAGGTAGGTGGTGTCTCCAACGGTATGCTCCCAGTGCCGGTACGGCATGCCCTCCGAGAAGAGAACCACACCAGAAGCGGGATCCTGGGTGTAAGTGGTATCTCCACCTGCTATCCTGGCAAGGATGGTGAAGTGATCGCTCACACCATTCTCATCCACGTCGTTATCGGGTATCCCATCTGCACCCAGGTAGTTGTAATGGTAGAAGATGTTGTCTGGATCCCCGGGAGGAAGCGGATTATCGGGGTTCTGGCGGTACTCATAGACATCCTGGGTGCTGGCATTGACGGAGCCGTCAAAGACATACTCGAAATTGGCATCCGGGTCATTGCACCAGATGGCATGTCCATCGTAGAAGACCATGTCGTCCAGATGACAGTCAGCAGTGTCTGCGGTAGCTACATCGCAGTCCCCCCTGATAGCAATGACCAATCCATGAAGGGGAATACCTGGATTGCCGTACTCGCTATGGTGAGTGATGACCAGCTCTGAAGCCAGGAACCCGTCAAAACCCGGAGTGTCCCATGTATAGTTCTCCACCCAGGCCCCCAGGCCGAACGGGTAGTCATTTGTAGCCTGGTTCCAGTCATCCACTCCGTAGCTCGACTGCTCAGGAGCAATGGAACCGGGTGTGTGGTATTCAAGGGGGTATCCTTCGCTCGGGGATAGCTGGAAGTTGCCGTAATCACTGCAGCTGGCCCATTTCGCGATTGAATCGTGAGGAGTGATGTCACCGTAGCAGGTCGACCAGAGGTCCCCTATGAACAGGTAATCGTTCAATGATCCGGAGGGCCATTCGATAGACGGATAATTGGCCCATGGATCCCCCCACATTCCCTGATTCTGCAGTGCCATGCTGATATCACCGATGGCATGGGTGCACCATTCAAGCGGGGGTCTGTCATCGGTCCCATTCCTCGGCGGATTAAAGTAAATCCGCTCATCGGCGAATGCAGACCCTGCGAGGATTAGTGATGCAGTAAGGATGATAGACCATAAATGCAGTGAGTATTTCATCGTGCACCTCCATTTGTATATGCATATTTATTGTAATGCATGATGGCAATGGAGAGCAAGTCCGTGTACTCAGTGGCTGATATGGAGTGACCCGCACTACACATCCGGGCAGGATGCATGGTGCGGGTATTCCAGCGAACCCGGCGGATCTAGAAGGACTCGGCACAGTCGGTGATCTTCACTCCTTCGGAAACGATGTAGGAAGGTACGCTCACCGCGACTGGAGCCCTCCTTCCGTAGGTGTTTGAACCGTTCACCGATTCAGCGACTGAGGAAAGGATTTTTACATTAGAGAGTACATTGTCGAAGGAGTCAGTCACTCTCGAAGAGAAGATCGGAGAAATCACTTCCCCGTCCTCGATAAGCACCGCATTGAACCTCGAACTGCCAGTGAATATCCCCTTGCTTCTGCTTGGGATATTTACGTAATGGAGGGCGGGGATCCAGAGGACCCTGCCCATTCCTTTCAACACCTCAAGCGGATTGGCGGGTCCATCCCCCGTAGCGAGTACGATGCTTGTAGAGCCGGTATCGTGCCCCGTGGGCTTTCCACCGTATCTGGCTGCTGTGGAAGCATCATACATGAGGTTTTCGAGAATGCCCTTCTCAATAAGTGGGAAGATGCTTCTCTTTCGGCCGGATCCATCGAAGCCAAACTTGAATGTATCCGAGTCGGTGGGATCATCAACAATGGTAATATTCTCACCGAGGACCCTGTCGCCGGGCTTGTTCTTCGCGGTCCAGCTCTGCTTCTCCTCCCAGCCCCTTCCACCAAGACCGGTCCAGACGGCCATTGTCACGATTTCCGAGACGGCATCCGGACCGAAAAGAACGGTGTACTCGCCTGGCTCGACCTGGAAACCCTTCTGCTCCTCATAGACGGGGAGGAGCTTCTTCAAAGCCTCTACAGTAGTATCAACGCTGAAGTCGGAGAGCCTCCATCCAGTCTGTGTGCTACTCAGCTCCCACATTTTTTCCGGGTGCTTCAGAACGAGAGTGAAAAGCTGATCAGTCCCCCTGTGATAGACCTGCTCAGAGCTTCCGGTGGTTACGAGGAACTTCTCGGTAATGCCGCTGGACCAGGAGCCGGAGAAGTTGTAGTGGTCGCCCAGTCTGTGGAATATCTCCGTGTATGCATCGGCCTTATAGCCGGGATCTACATCCGCCAGAGCGGAGTCGTACTGGTCCTGCTCGTCGATGGTTACTTCCACCCTGTCGGGAATGGGATCGTAAGTCTTCGGACAGGCGACTTCAGCCTTGCGGATCGCAATGTCGAGTGCCTGCCTGACAGTCTCAGGTCCTTCGATCATGCCCATCTGCGTATGGGTGGCCTGTCTTCTGCCGATTGTGACTTCTATATCCAGCCTGGTAAGATCCTCCGAGGTATTGAGGGAGACGGAGTTGTTCCCTATCCTCATCAGGTGGCTCTTCTCATGGTGCACTCCAAGGGCGGCGGTAATGC
>JAOZQW010000449.1 GCA_029932015.1 Candidatus Fermentibacteraceae bacterium | reverse complement strand
ACGAGATCCTCTCTGTTCGCAGGCATTGAGTAAGCGGGAACGAGCCAGCCTCTTGAGCGGAGTCTGTCCGAAAGATCGTAGAGATTGAAATTAAATTCCTTTCCTTCTTTCAGTTTCCAGCAAAGCGCAGGTATCCCATGCCTGCCATCGTATATGATCTCAAAAGGTCCGATCTTACCGATCTCCTCAGAAAGGTAGACGGCAACATCCTGACATGCATGGTGTATCTCCCGATAACCGGTTCTTCCAAGTCTTATGAAGTTGTAATACTGTGCGACTATCTCCCCTCCCGGACGGGAGAAGTTCAGCGCAAATGCAGGCATGTTACCACCGAGATAATTCACAGAGAAGACAAGATCCTCGGGAAGATCATCCTTAGTTCGCCATAGGATCCAGCCTGCACCAAGGGGCGCAAGGCCGAATTGATGACCGGAGGCGTTTATGGATTTTACCCTTGGCAGGCGGAAGTCCCATGGCAGTTCAGGATGAAGAAAGGGAGCGATGAAGCCGCCACTTGCTCCATCAACATGAATTGGAATATTCAATCCTGTATTCTGCTGGAGTTTATCAAGAGCATCACTCACTTCCTTGACCGGTTCGTATTGACCGGTAAAAGTAACGCCGAGTGTTGGAACAACACAGATCGTGTTCTCATCACAACGCTTGATAACTTCTTCCGGTGTCATTATCAGCCGGTTGTGTTCCATCGGGATCTCTCGGATTTCAACATCCCAGTAACGCGCATACTTATGCCAGCAGATCTGAATGGGTCCGCAGACCATGTTCGGCTTATCGGCTGGTTTGCCGGCGGCTTTCATCCTTGCACGCCAGCTCCATTTCATTGCCATTCCGCCGAGCATTGCAGCTTCGCTGGAACCGGTTGTGGAACATCCAATAGTGGATGCAGTTTCTGGGGAGTTTCAGAGATCAGCGAGGATGTGAGCACATCTATTCTCTATTTCCGCAGTCTGCGGGTATTCATCCTTGTCAATCATATTCTTATCAACGCAATCGCTTATAAGCCGTTGGACTTCGGGTTCCAGGAAGGTCGAACAGAATGTAGCGAGATTCTGGCGGGAGTCTCCATCGAGCATGAGTTCATCATGTACAAGGCGGTATGCATCCCCGGGCGGCATATCATTATCAGGTATCCTGCATTTCGGAAGAGAGTCTGAAGAGAATTCAGAGCCGTAAACCGGAGCTATCAGCTCCTCCAGATTGTCCTTTGCTTTTTGTGCAGCATACAGCTATCTCCCCCAGGTTCTTCTGAATATCAAAGGTATCAGAATAGTGACTGACGACAGGGTCATATACAAATACTCAGTCTGACCAGAATTCTTCTATTTCTCCTGTTTCGAAATTGTATTCCAGATACAGAGACCCCAAACCTTCGTGATACTCTGTAAACAGTACATCTATCCAGGTAATCAGAATAGTGCTACCTCTTGGCTGAAGGCTGATCACTGATACGGGAAGAAACGTATATGGAGTGTCATCATACAATTCGGGGTTCCAGGAGTATATCGGTTCCCAGGTATATACCTGACCGCTGGGAGTACCGCTGAACAGTTCAACTGTTCCACGGACTCCCTCGTTGAAAAGCCTGAAGTAAAGAAGTTCTCCATCCTGAACAGAGATGTCTCTGTAGTATGCCCTATCGATTATTGCAACTCCCGCCGGATCATCTGGGAAGCCGCTATCGACAGCTCCGGCAGCAGAAATCAGGCAAACGCCAATAGCAAAGAGCAATCTCATCAACCCTCCA
>JAOZQW010000448.1 GCA_029932015.1 Candidatus Fermentibacteraceae bacterium | reverse complement strand
TATTGCAGGCTATGGTTTAGGATTCTCTATTTTATATCTGGTAATTTATTTTATTTGAAAATTACCGTATTATCATAAACAGATATTCCTTCACAAAAACAATAAGCTCATTAATCTATTTCGAAATTTCCAACATTCGAAGAATTGGAACTTTAGCCTTCTCAATTACATCATCATCGACTAAGCCGATTTCTTCCTGCCGGACATATGGCGCGAGTTTTAGAACATCTTCGGGAGAGTACACGGACTGCTCTACAACAGGGAAGTGGCCACCCACTACTACTACAACGCCCTCTACCACTACGCCGCCGTCGACAACGTGCGTCACATCGAACTCCGCGCCCACACACCATCAGCAGCAGAAATGGACTTCTTCCTGAGCCTCGTGGACAGCCTGGAGAACCAGGGAATCGATCTGACCATCAGGATCATAGGCTGCGACTCGCGCAACCTCTATCCTGGAGAGACGGTGGAGGAGTTCCAGGAGAGGATCGTCTCCTCCCTCAAGTCAGTAGCAGACCTCATGCACCAGTACCCCGGCATCGTGGTCGGGGGGGGACATTTACTCGGAAGAGGACAAAGGCGCCACAGCCTTCTACCTTGCTCCCCTTATAGCCGAGGCCAGAGAGTACAGTATGGAGACCTACGGTTCCGAACTGCCCCTCTTCCTCCACGACGGAGAGAGCTGCTTCCCCACAGGCAGGGCTGACTCGCCGATCTCCTTGACGGGCCCATATCCCGGGCTGGTGAGCAACAACGTGATAGACGCCTTCCTCCTGAATGCCGAGAGAATAGGCCACGGAATAGAGTTTGCGAAGCTCCCGGATCTGGCACAGCTCTACGCCGAGGAAGGGATCCCTCTGGAGATATGCCCCATCAGCAACCAGATACTGGGTTACGTCACGGACCTTCGAGACCACCCCGCAGTTACCCTTATGCGAAGCGGCGTCAGGATCTCACTCAACCCAGATGACCCGGCCATCTTCGGATACACCGGGGTCACACACGACTGGACCGCCGCAGTCCTGGCATGGGACCTCTCCCTCTCCGAGGTGAAACGTCTGATCGTAAACTCCATCGAGGATGCCGGCATGACCGATGATGAGAAGGATGAGCTGATGACGGTATGGCAGACCGAGTGGGATGAGTTCATTCTCCGAATTGTAGAGGAAGGAGCGATCGACTCAGGCTACTGGACGAATCCCGAGGCTGCATGACTTCCTCCAGATAACCGGCTATACATGTGTGTGGAAATCATCCAAGCGGGAAGAGGTCACCCGTAATGCATAAGACGATCCTGGGATTCCTCTCACAGTTCCACTCACTTAGCAGTCAGGGCGAGGTGCTCTGCACCCAGGGCCTTGCCTTCATCCTGAAGGATCCAGCTGCAAACTACGCCTTCGCAAAGGCCCTGGGAAAATGGACTGGTATCACCATCCCCGATGACCTCAGGTGGAGCGCAGAGGCCTACCAGGAAGAGGATGCAGGCAGACCTGACCTGGAAGCCATATCACCTGACGGAACTCCACGCATTAAGATCGAGGCAAAACTCGGCGCAGACCTTGGCGGAGCGCAGTTCCTCTCCTACGTCACTGACCTGGAGCACAGGTCGGACGGAGGGATCCTTCTCGTCCTGGTCCCCCACCACCGCATGGGCGAGGCTGTACACCTGGTCGAAAGGGCTTTCGCAGTATCCGGTGCACCACCATGGCATCCACCCGCCCACTCAGGAATAACTGTCACCGTGGTGTCCTGGGACGATGTGGTACTCG
>JAOZQW010000130.1 GCA_029932015.1 Candidatus Fermentibacteraceae bacterium | reverse complement strand
TAGGTGCGGAAGCCGAAGGCGCGGAGAGTTTCAGCCATGTGCCTGAGACGGCGGTCAACCTTGCCGTAGACGGTGTCTTCCGGATAACCACCATCAGGCATTATGGAGCCGGCCTCTATACCGGTGAGAAGCTCGATGCCCTGATCGATGTTCTTCACGGGGTAGATGTGGAATTTGCCATCCGCAACGGCATCGATCACCTCCTGCCTGAGCTGAAGGTTCTTCAGGTTGGTCAAAGGTATCAGCACGCCCTGTGTACCTGTGAGTCCCCTGGATCTGCAGACTCTGAAGAAACCCTCGATCTTTTCATTGACGCCGCCAATGGGCTGAATCTCACCGAACTGATTGACGGAGCCGGTAACTGCAAGATCCTGCCTGATAGGCACGTCTGATATGGCACTGAGGAGGGCATAGAGCTCGGTCGAAGAGGCGCTGTCGCCGTCTACTCCACCATAGCTCTGCTCGAAGACGATGCTGGCAGTAAGGGATAGCGGATACTCCTTCGCAAATTTCCCCCGGATGAAGCCTGCGATGATGAGCATGCCTTTCGTATGAGTGGTGCCGGACATCTCCGACTCCCGCTCGACATTGATGAGACCCTGCCTGCCAACTGAGACCATGGCCGTTATCCTGGATGGGAGACCGAAGGAATAGTCGACCCCTGCATAGACAGCCAGGCCATTGACCTGACCGACCTTTGCCCCTTCAGTGTCGACCATGATCGTGCCGTCCAGTATCCTGTCGGTAGCGTAAGTCTCGCCGAGGTTCAGTCTGTGGATCTTCTCGCTGATCGCTTTCTTTACATGGGCAGCATCGACCACAGCATCGCCATCCTGCTTCGCATAGAAGGCGGCCTGTCTGATGTAGTCCGTGATCCTGTTGAACTCGATTGAGAGCCTGTCCCTCCTGCCTGCAATTCTTGATCCCTGTTCAGTGATGAGAGCTACAGCTCCTGCAGTCATGGGAGGGAGTTTCTCGCTCCTGATTATCTCTGCTACAACATCGATGAACTCCCCGATGCTCTTGTCGGTTACTTCCATGGTGTAGTCGAATGCAGCTCGAATCCTGAAAAGGAGTCCGAACTCCGGCTCGTTCTTCGCCAGCAGCGAGTATAGCCATCCGGAGCCTATGAGGATGATCTTGACATTCGTGTCAATTGGCTCCGGCTGAATGGTGACTGGATTGAGACCAAGCGGATCCTGGCTCCTGATGACAGTCGTACAGCTCCTGAGGGTCTGTATGAGACGCTGCCAGAGGGCAGGCTGCCTGACGATATCAAGCGCGTTCATGATGAGATAGCCGCCATCAGCTCTCTGGATGGCGCCTGGACGTATCATGGTGTGGTCGGAGAACGGCTTCCCTTCGACGATGACCTTGTCGATGTCGCCGAAGATGCTCGCGGAATCAGGGAACTGCTCGATGACCACAGGACGCTTGGTCTCGCCGGAGTTATCGAGGATGAGATTGGGAGTGAGCAGGACATAGGGGTCCTTCTCCTCGGTGCTCTCTGCAAACTCCTGCAGATGATCGAGTATCAGATCCGCAACGGAATTGGTCCATGCATCGGCCTTGTCGTCACCGATCACAATGAGATTGGAGAGTATGCCCTGGACCGTTGGCCGCACGAGTCTGACGTTCATCTTCTCCAGATGTTCATTTGCATCGATCTCGATATCCCTTGTGACCCTGAATGCTCCAGTGAGCTCGATGAACAGCTTCTCGTGGAGACTGCTGTACCTTTCGAACTCCTCCTGCGTGAGTTCATCCTTCTTCACCATCTCCTCGAGTGTGTCGAAGGTGACCGGTTCATCGTTGATGACTGGCAATACATCAGGTCTTGTCTCGGTGGGCGAAACAGGTATAGAGACTATCATGAAACCAGCCTCTGTGGCATCCTTCCCGACCTTCTCCATAGCAATCTGCTTACGGTCGCGAAACTCCTTTTGCAGGTCTCTGCGTTCCCTGTCAGCCTTCTCGCTTCCGAGAACAGCCGGGATGTTGGTCTTCAGGAGCTGGATGCTCTCCTCGAGTGCCTCGACGAACTTCGCTCCCTTTCCCGCAGGAAAGGTGAGGGCGATGGGGAGCCTGGTGTCCTCCATATTGCGGACATAGAGGATATCACGGAGCTGGTCAGTGGTAGTATCGATCCCGTCCAGTATCCTCTTGATCGTAGATTCGCGACCAGTGCCGGAGATCCCCGTAACGAACATGTTGTAGCCTACAGAGGATATCTCCAGACCGAGCTTAAGGGCTTTCACTGCCCTGTCCTGACCTACTATTTCACCGGTTGGTTCGAGTTCACTTGTGATCTCGAAGCCAAGTGAGTCTTTCGAACAACTCCACCTGAGCTCCTCCGGCTTGAGGGACCTGGCTTCCATGACGTTCCTTCCCGTTCAAACGCTATTCCGGGGATTCCGGCTGGGTAGGGGTCACTGTAAGAGGACCCTCACCTACAGAGTATGCTTTTATCCTTCCGCCCCTCTCTACGGTGCCTGCGACCAGCAGCGTAGCTTCAGGGCGCACCAGCAGGTCCTCCGCTCTGTAGAAGAGAGGGGAAGGGAGGAATATGTCCGCGGTGTCGGTGTCGTCCTCAAGCATAAGGAAACCGGCGCCGGCGGCAAGCCTTCGACCCGTGACAAATCTTCCCCATATCCTCACAGAGCCTGTAGCCGGAAGGTCAGAGGCAGGGCTTGTACCGGGAGGTCTGGGTTCCAGTGACAGAGGCGAGACCGATAGCGGAAGCTCCAGCATACCGAGCTCCATTGCCGCTCTGACCCTCGGTGAATAGTCAGGCAGATCCGGGAGACCGGAGCTCTCTCCAGGGAAGAATCCATCTCCTCCTGCCTCCAGCTGCATGAGTGCTGAAGGAGGGGGGAAGCCGATCTCGCGGAAACAACCCGCAGCCGCCATGCTCCTGCAGAGGACAGGTCCGATACCTGCTTCAGAGAGATCTGACGGATAACTGAAAGGTCTTCCCCTCATCAACTTCTCGAACTCCGCTGTCCCGAGTCCCCTGAGATGATGAAAGCCGATGACTATCCTCCCCTCCCGTTCGAAGGATATCCATCTGCCGGTGTTGATCCCCGGAGGATCGAAGGATATACCTAGCCTCCTTGCTTCCTCGAGGTAGGTCCTGGTTCCATAGAAACCGCCGCCGGCTGCCATGACAGATGCCATGTAGAGAGCAGGATCTTCAGCCTTAAGCGCCGCTGCCGCGCATGCGATGGCACCGTACGTAAAAGCATGGGCCTTGCAGAATCCATATCCCGCATAGCCGGACAGGACCTCCCAGACAGCCTTTGCTTCCGTCATTGAGAGACCTCTTCTCCTGCAGGCCTCGATCAGCTCCTCTGCCGGGACCTGCTTCTTCTTGAGCCTCCTCCTGAGCAAATCCCCTGCAGCTTCATCAAGACCGAGGAGTATCTCCGCAGCCCTCGAGACATCCTCCTGATAGAGCATGACACCGAGATTCTCCCTGAGGATGGGCATCAACTCAGGCAGGCCATCGTCGACTACACTCCCGCCGTGAAGCCTGTCCATGTATCTCCGCCTGCCTCCGCCGGCTGAGGCGCCGGGACGGACCAATGCCAGTGCCCGTGCGACATCCTCCATTGTTCGTATGGACATCTCCTTCATCAGGCCACGCATTGCGGGAGACTCCACATGCACCACACCGATGGTCCTGCCCGAGTCCATTATCTCCCTGGCTGCCTCAGGGATATCTCCACCACGCCTGAAAACGTCGATCGGCTTTCTGCCAAGAATGCAGCAGACTCCCGACAGGGTGGTGAGCCCTCTCTGTCCGAGCAGATCCATCTTCAGCAGTCCGATCTCCTCTACACCGTCCTTATCGAAGTGAGTTATCTGAAAACCGTTGGCGCTGGGCTGGACCGGAACCATGAGATCAACAGGACCTGCTGCCCTGACCACGCCGCAGGGATGAGGCGCCAGATGCGAGGGCAGTCCCGTCAGGAGTTCAGCATCCTGGATGGCTCTCGCGGCAAGTGGTCTCTTCCAGGCCTGGCTGTTCCGTCTCCGCAGGAGCTTGGAGAGCGTATCCATCTCCCCACTACTCATACCGAGTCCGGAGGCGGCAACTCTGAAAGCCGAACGGATTCGATGGGTGACCGTCTGGGAGACTGCCGCTCCCCTGCGGCCAGCCCTCTCCAGAAACCACTTCATAACCTGATCCCTCCGGGAGCTGTCGATATCCAGGTCAATATCCGGAGGACTGCTTCTGAGCCTGTTGAAAAAGCGGGAGAAGGAAAGGCCGTGACGGATGGGGCAGACTATGGAGAGTCCGAGCAGATACGAGACTATACTTCCCCCTGCCGAACCCCTCGCTGAGACAGCTATTCCTTCTCGAATCGCATACTCCGCGATGTCCGAGAAATCAAGGAAGTATCCGGCAAGTCCGCTTCTGCATATCTGCTCCAGCTCCATTCCGAGCCTCCTGGCCGCGGTCCTGCTGGAGCCGTATGTGCTGCAGAACCTCTGTCTGACGAGAGCCTCGAGCCTCTCTTCCTCTTCCGGGACCCGATCCGGGCCCGCCCCTTCGATGACCGGTTCCGTTTCTATCATCTCAGCCAGCCCTGCATTCACCTGCAGGGCTTCGTCCGTGCCGGCAAATGCCTTTTTGAAGTCTGACAGGTCCGGCATGATGCTGCTTGATGAGGCGAATATCCTCCTCTCCGGTTCACAGCCCTCGATCACCAGGTATCCACGCCTCAGCACCTCATGTGTGCGAATGGACTCCCTCCCGGAGAAGACAGAGGGCCATAGAGCAACAGGCACTTCACCCGCTTCCCTGACAGCCTCCTCGACCAGCGCAGGCGAACGACCTGACAGGCTCCGGGGGAGGACCGCTACTGCAGTCGGTCCCCTGAATGCCAGGGCTTTCCTCAGGACCACAGCATCTTCCGGAGTATCAGTGATGGCCATGACCTTTCCTGCAGCGGCCATCGCCTCCAGCGGCTCTATGCGCTCTGTAGATGCAGCTGCGGTGACCAGCCTGCACAGCTCTCCCCATCCACCCTTCAGAGCAATGAATAGCGCGCTGATATCATCGAACTCGAGTCTCGATCCGGCACCGGCCTTCACTCCCTCCTGCTTGCAGGCAGAGCGATAAGCGAGCTGTCCAGAGACTACGCCCAGGTCAGCGAGGATACCGCCGGAGAATCCCCTGTCGGCAAGGGTCCGGGCAAGCACCTCCGGAGGTTCAACGCCGAACCTGAAAGAATAACTGCTGATCAGCGGTGCAATGACATATCCCATGAGAATAGTGTATACATATGTTTACATCTTGACAAGTCCGACCACCCGTTCAGATAGCATTCGATATTGTCTGATGTCTTGCATGTCTCATGGGTTTCCATATTTGTATGGCGTATTATTGGTCTTGTCGAATCGTATATGCTCCCATATTGGCTGGCAAGCTATATGCACACCTATTCACCCTAAGGAGTAGCCGGTCTCAACCTGCTCCGCCTGCAGGCGGAGCGGTGAAGGGTGTGTAATGTCCTCAATCTCAACTCCCGCAGGTCTTCCTCCGCAAAGGACTGGATTTGTAGGCAGGGAGAGCGAGGTGCAGGCTGCAATCAGGTTCCTCACCGACCCGGGTGGTGGCCCTGTCACGATCACCGGTTCCGGCGGTATCGGCAAAACCAGGATCGCCATCGAGGTGGCCCGTAGAACTTTGCAGGGCTTCCCCGACGGCATCGGGTTCGTTCCACTTGCCCCAATTGACTCCCCGGAGGATATCATCCAGGCGATCCTTACCACGCTGGGGCTCGAACTCCATTCCACTTCTGAGTCCCTGGTGGAAGGGCTTCGCCGGCATCTTGCCGACAGAGCCGTCCTGCTTCTGCTGGACAGCTTCGAACATCTGGTCAAAGGAGCGGACCTTGTGGATACACTCGTATCAGCATCTCCAGCCACAAGGATCCTGATAACTTCTCAGCAACCTCTGGGACTTCAGCATGAGAGAGTTGTGGATGTTGAGGGACTTGACTGCTCGGGTTCAGGCGATGAAGGCACTGCAGCACTTGAGCTGTTCCGCGCATGTGCAAGACGGGTCCGGCCCGGATTCGAGCTTACATGGGATATGGAGCCCGTGGCAGTAGACATATGCAGAAGACTCGAAGGCAATCCTCTGGCGATCGAGCTGGCTGCCTCATGGCTGGAGAGCCTGTCAATTGCTCAGATATGTCTGGAGCTGGAAGCTCATCTGATCTCTCTGGGAACTGATTCCAGTGGTGTGCTGGAGAGACACCGGAGTCTGACCAGAGTTATGGAATACTCATGGAGTCTTCTGCCGGATGCCGGGCAGAGAAAGCTCGAGGAGCTCTCGGTCTTCCGAGGAGGCTTCACCACTGACGCAGCGGAGAGCATCTGCCGTGCAGACTCAGAGACGCTTGACATGCTTGCTGCCAGGTCACTTATCCGAAGGGAGACCGGGGGACGCTTCAGTCTGCATGT
>JAOZQW010000129.1 GCA_029932015.1 Candidatus Fermentibacteraceae bacterium | reverse complement strand
GCCAGTCTGACCATTCTCGGAAGGGTTGCCAAGAAGATAGCCCAGTACGGCACCCCCCTGATGGTCCCCAACCGCGATCCGATCGTTTACACAGTCGCAGACGAGTGCGTGAAACAGGCTTACCTCGAGGCCGGAAGGCCGGATGCTTACGATCCGGATTCCGTCTTCTTCCTCACCACCAGCCAGTTCGCATTTGTTGCGGGTGTCAACGGTATCATGATGCGAGAGAAACCGGCTACGAACTTCTATCTCGGTATGTTCTGGGCCGAGTCGCTGCTCCTCGCGGAGACAGGTTCGCTCTCCGGAGCGATCCAGATAGCCGGAACCGACGCGGTGACACAGCTTCCGTTCTTCATCACTACCTGCGATTACACACTTATAGGTGAAGAGCTCTATGCCGCGAGCGCATATCTTGGCCGTGAGCCCAAGCAGATCGGCGCGGTCAAGGGGCAGGATGCCTGCAAGGCCATCATCATGGGGTTCATCACACTTGCCCTTATTCTCGGGATACTTGATCTCATAGCTGAAACCCACACACTGGACTGGTTGCGTCAGATAGTGACCATGCCTGTGGTGGATTAGACCCACCGGAAAGGAGGACGGACAGTGAAGCGTACTGTTCCGCTTATGATCGTCATGGTGGGCGGAATACTGATGATGATTCAGTATTTCATTCCCCACCAGTACTCCCAGGTCGTGTTTGATAATTACACGGAATGGGCACCAATCGTGGGAGCATTTGCCCTGCTGCTTGGTGTAGGCAGTCTAACGAGGGTCCATTCGCACAGAATAAAGAGGAAGGCTCCCAATTGGCCGTACAGCTGGGCGGTCCTGATACCGCTCTTCGGCATGCCCTTCCTTGCCCTCATCTGGCCCGAGTCGCTCTGGGGCGGTTCCGATTCCCCGAGCGTTTTCCACTTCCTCTTCATGAACATCCAGGTACCGATCCAGTCGACGATGTTCAGTCTTCTAGCCTTCTACATCGCCAGCGCGGCCTTCAGGGCGTTCAGGGCGAAGTCGGCTCTTGCGACGGTACTTCTGCTTTCGGCAGTTATCGTCATGCTTGCCCAGGTTCCGATAGGCGAGATCTTCGGACCCTGGCTTCAGAACACAGGCCTCTGGATACTCCGTTACCCGAACCTTGCGGCCAAGAGGGCCATCATGCTCGGTGTCGGATTCGGTATCCTGGCCACTAACCTTAAAATCATATTCGGCGTCGAGCGTAATTGGCTCGGCGGCGCAGGGGAGTAGGTGAGCGCCGTGAATTTCTGGGATAAAATGCTGAACATAGACCGGCGCTGGATATTCCTGGCGATCGGTGTTGTTACGATAATCCCGTTCCTCATTGGAATTGGGATGCCGATAACAACCACGACTGAGGTTGAAGATATTTTTGACTTCGTGAACGAACTGGGGCCTGAAAACGCTATCTTCGTCGCCTTCGACTTCGCGCCGGGCACGCAGGCAGAATGCATGCCGATGGCCGTAGGTGTTGTAAGGCATGCCTTCCACAACGATGTACCGGTCTTCATGACCGCGTACTTCCCTCTGTCGCATGGAATGATGATGGCAGGTTTCGACTACGTCACGAATCCTTCCATTGACGGCTACTACCAAGTCGTTGAATTCGCTGAATGGGCTCACCTCCGTGAGGCGGGTATCACCACGAAGGCGGAACTTGTTACAGAGTGGGAGAACGCGGGCAATGTTCTGCCGGACAACGCGGCTAACTGGGTCTTCGAGGGCAGGGATTACGCTCTTCTGGGCTATGCGCCGCTCTTCCATCTCGTGATTCTCGGTATGACCAGCTCGATAGCCAACCAGTATCCCGAGGACGCGAACGGCAACGCACTGATAGAAATGCCCATGCTGAACGAGCACAAGAGCCTTCGTGAGGTCGACCTTGCTCTGACCACAGCGGGTTCCAGTGCATGCATGTCATGGATCACCTACGCGAGGGAGAAGATAGGCACCCCGATCGCGTTCGGAGTGACCGCCGTGATGGCGACCGATTACTATCCATACATCCAGTCGGGGCAGATAATCGGCCAGATGGGCGGACTCCGCGGTGCCGCTGAGTACGAAGTACTGATGGTAGAGAACGATGTTACCGAAAGTACAGGAAAAGCCTTTAGAGGCATGGATGTGCAGTCAGCGGACCATCTGCTGATTATCCTTCTGATAATCATGGGCAATATTGCCTACTTCGCTGGTGGAGCTCACAAGAGACACCAGATGAAGGGAAGGGGGTAAGCCATGTACGAGACGATTGGACTATGGGTAGCCGCCTTCTTTACCCTCGCTATCTACTCCTTCCTCTACAAGGAGAATCCGATCTACCGCCTCGCAGAGCATCTCGTTGTCGGGATCTCCGCAGGATACGGGATCGCAATCACCTGGGAGATCACACTCGAGCCAAGGCTCATCCAGCCGCTTCTGGCAGGGGACAACTGGGTACTTCTGATCCCGGCTTTATTGGGATTGCTCTACATCACAAGGTTCATCCCAAGTATCGCCTGGCTCTCGAGGTATCCCATCGCTTTCCTCATGGGAACAGGAATGGGTATTGGTTTTCCTCTCACGATGAAGGCCAGTGTGCTCAGGCAGCTCGAGGCCGCGATGGCCCCGGTGTACGCCTCAGGCATGCCATGGTTCGAAGTACTCGGCAACCTGGTCCTGATATTTGGCACTCTTGCGGCGCTGATCTACTTTTTCTTCAGCAAACCGCATAAGGGCCTGTTCTTCGGAACCGGCTCGAAGATAGGTATCTGGGTTATCATGCTGGGGTTCGGAGCTACCTTCGGCTTCACCGTGATGGGCAGGATCAGCCTTCTCATCGGGCGCGTCCAGTTCCTTCTAGGAGACTGGCTGCACCTGATAGAGTAAGAGTAACAGCGTATGGGGACACGCACCGCAGGTGCGTGTCCCCCCAACATAACCTGAGTGTACGGGGACATGCATTCCTATGCGTGTCCCCCTTTCCTTCACCCGATAAGGAGATATGAGCTACGACCAGAAGGAGCTTAGATCCGCACTCGACGGACTCTACACTCGTCTCAACAGTCGGGAGTTCGTTCATCCAGATCCACTTGAGTTCCTTTACCGCTATCCGCATATCATCGACAGGGAGATCGCCGCTCTCGTGGCATCCGGGCTGGCTTACGGCCGCGTATCATCGATACTGAATGGAGTTCAGGTAGTTCTTGAACCACTTGGTCCGCACCCTGCCGTAGCAGTTGCCGGTGGAGGCCGGGCAGCGCTCCGAGAGCTCTACAGTGGTTTCAGGTATCGCTTCACTACGGGAGATGAGCTGGCTTCACTTCTTGACTCGGTAGCGATTGTTCAGTCCGAGTACGGGAGTCTGGGCGAGATGTTCTCATCTCTGCTCCCGGAAAAAACATACCGCCAGACCTGTGACGGCTTCGTCCGCATCCTTCTCGACCGGGCGGGTCTGGCTTCATCCACGCTGCTGCCTCTGCCATCGAAAGGGAGCGCATGCAAGAGGTTGAACCTCTTCCTGAGGTGGATGGTGAGAGATGACGAGGTCGACCCCGGAGGCTGGGAAGGCGTGAGTCCATCCGAACTCAGGATACCCCTCGATGTTCACATGCACCGCGCCGGGAAGCTGCTGGGATTCACTGGCAGGAAGACTGCTGGATGGAAGACGGTAGAGGAAATTACATCCGGATTCAGAGAAATCTGTCCCGAGGATCCTGTGAAGTACGACTTCGCGCTTACAAGATTCGGGATAAGGAATGAAATGGATCCCGAGGATATTGCGGAGGAACTCGGGATCGGGGTGTCGGACCCGATTGCGGAAGGTTGACCTTCCATGGGCCTTTTCGTAAATTGGCTGCTCCGGTGCCGGGGTAGCTCAGCTGGTAGAGCAACGGACTGAAAATCCGTGTGTCGGCAGTTCAACTCTGCCCCCCGGCACCATTTCGCACCACACTCCCGGATTCGCTTCTCTTCCGCGTCCGCCTTGCATAGATTCCCTGATGGACATTCATATCTGCAATACTGGAGCGGGAGCAGTGCTATGAGGATCATCCAGGTCATCAACAGCCTTGGGACCGGTGGAGCAGAAAGACTTGCTCAGGACCTTCACGGTCAGTACCGCCTGGACGGTCACGACAGCACTATCCTGCTCCTCTCAGGCAACGACTCAGGCTGGGTCAGCCATTTCGTTTACTCGCTCGGGCTCGGAAGCCCGTATGATCCTAAGTCACTGCCGATGCTTTCGGATCTCCCGGCAGAGGTTGGTCTCGACTTTGCGGATGTGATACACGTGCATCTATTTCCAGCTCAATCCATCATGGCAATGTACCGTGAATCCTCAAATGCAGCCGGATGCCTGATCACCAGTGAGCATAGCACATCCAATCGAAGACGTGCGACGTGCTGGGGCGGTCTGATGGATCGCTGGACCTACTCCGCGTACGACAGGATCATCTGTGTGAGCAAGGCGGCTGCGACTGAGCTGGGAAGATGGATCCCCGGATCTTCTAAACTGATAGAGGTCATCTCGAACGGTGTTGACCTCAGCCGCTTCACTCCATTACCGGAACTCCCGGTACGAGCACGGAAATCTCCTCCAGTGATATTCTCCGCAGGAAGGCTGATTGAGGCCAAGAACTACACGGCAGCCATCAATGCTGTTGCGATCCTCCAGAGAACCGGAGTTGAATGCCTTTACAGAATAGCAGGTGACGGCCCCCTGAAAGAGATACTGACCGGAGTGGCAGCTGATCTTGGAGTCTCCAGCACAGTAGAATTCCTCGGTGAAGTATCTGACGTACCGTTCCAGATGCGGCAGGCGGATGTTTTTCTCATGCCTTCTCTTAGAGAGGGATTCGGTATCGCTGCCGTGGAGGCGATGGCCTGTGGATTGCCTGTCGTAGCCTCTGATGTTCCCGCTCTGGGGGACGTGATCGGCAGGGACAGGAGTTGCGGAATACTAGCTGATCCGGAATCTCCTCGTGAATTGGCCGAAGCTCTCCACGCTGTTCTGAACGATCACTCCCTCTCTGAGAGCATGGGGCGGTGTGGAGCATCCAGAGCAGCCCAGTTCAGCATTGAGAGAACTGCAGCAGAACATCTACGGCTCTTCGGAGAAGTCCTGCGTGAGAAGAGAGGTGGCCTGTCTTGATCAGACCCATGTGCGAAGGTGATCACACGGCTCTCCTCAGTATCTGGGAGTCCTTTCCTGGAAATGCGCTGACAGGAGCCGACGGTCTGTCCGGCTTCACGAACTTCCTTGAGAGAAATGGAGAATTCTGTTTCTGTGCATGGATTGAGGATAGACTCATCGGGTCTGTAATGGCTGGGCATGACACCAGAAGGGGTTACATCTACCACCTGGCCGTAGATGCTGCCCTCCACGGCAGGGGTATTGGAGCCGCACTCATGGAGGAATGCGAGACTTCTCTTCTCGATGCTGGAATTGAGAAAATCCATCTCTTCATCTTCAAAGATAATCCTGCGGCAGGATTCTATGAACGTATAGGATGGCACACTCGCGAGAACATACTTGTCATGAGCAAAGTCCTCAACGGAGAGCAGTATATGGGGAGCAGGAGAGCAGAGTCCGACTGAGCTACCATTCCGTCTCGTAACCATGCATAATAACCACTGATACTCATCAGACATTCACCCAATCCGGAGGGATGCAGCGGGATGATTCAGATTGTTGCACTGCTGGCCGTTCTTTTATCACAGACCGGCGTGGAAGTGGTCGATATCGTAGACAGACCAAACGATGCCGGGGATGGTCTGCACATCTATCTGTCTCCCGTTACCGAGGAGGACAACCTCGTCTCCTGTACTGTCTACAGGCGTGAGGTGGACGATCCCACATCGGAGTGGGCTCCTGTTATAATGGAGGCTCTTCCTCTCGAATATGAGTTCCTCATTGATGGATACGATCCCGATTATCCGGTTGAGCCCGGTGCTCTGTATGCTTACAGGGTCGAAGCGGTCACTGCTCAGGGGGATATCGTTTCAGGCGGGGAATTCGAGTCCGGGATTCGCCCGGTCGGAGAGGTATTCAATACCGATGAAGTGCCGGTCCTCATCGCCGGGATGCTTTTCATACTCCTCATTTTCTATTATTTCGGTAAGGCTCAGCGTGGCGCCTCGATGTATCTCAGACCTATAGGCGGGATAGACGCTATTGATGAAGCCATCGGCCGTGCCACTGAGATGGGCAAACCGATCCTCTATGTGCCAGGTCTATCCTCGATATCCGATGTGGCCACCATCGCCAGCCTGACCATTCTCGGAAGAGTAGCGAAGAAGATAGCTCAATATGGAACGCCGCTCCTGGTCCCCAACTGCGATCCCATCGTATACACTGTCGCTTCTGAGACTGTTAAGCAGGGCTACCTCGAGGCGGGGAGACCCGATGCCTACGAAGAGGATTCCGTCTTCTTCCTCACAACCAGCCAGTTCGCATATGTGGCAGGTGTCAACGGCATAATGATGAG
>JAOZQW010000128.1 GCA_029932015.1 Candidatus Fermentibacteraceae bacterium | reverse complement strand
ATCTCTCGGTGAGCTTGCTCCTGGAGTGACAGCCCGTTCGGTCGAAGATGCCCTGCATTCAGCTTTCGAGGATAGTCTCGGCACTGCTCTCACTGAAACTCCGGCTTCAGTCCTGGAGGGGCCGGAACTGGATATCCTCGTTGGGGAGTTCGAGCATGTCTGACAGGAAGAAACGCAGCAAACCGGCATGGCTGAGGATGCCGACCATGGGTGCTGAGGGTGCCGCTGAAGTCAGGAGCATACTCAGGAAGCACAATCTCGAGACCGTCTGCAGTCAGGCCAGGTGTCCCAACATGGGACATTGCTACCAGAGGGGCACTGCAACATTCCTGATACTGGGCAGTGTTTGCACCAGGACATGCGGCTACTGCGCCATCGAGCATTCCGCCTGCCCTCCTCCCCCTCCCGATCCTGATGAACCGGCAAGGGTCGCCGGAGCGGCAGCCGAGATGGGTCTTTCCTATGTTGTGGTCACCTCGGTTACGAGAGATGATCTTCCTGATGGCGGGGCGGGTCACTTCGCCAAGACAGTATCCGAGATAAGAAAGCTGCTCCCGGAAGCAATGATAGAAGTTCTGACTCCTGATTTCAGGGGGGCTGAGACATCCCTGCAGATCATCTCTGATGCTTCCCCGGATGTATTCAATCACAACCTGGAGACGGTAAGAGCGCTCTTCCCCGCTGTTCGCCCGGAAGCATCCTATGATCTCTCGCTTGAGGTTCTCAGGAAATACGGCCGGATGAGTCCCTCCACCCCGCTCAAGAGCGGTCTGATGGCTGGTCTGGGTGAGGAGATTGAGGACATCAGAAAAGCTATTACGGATCTGAGAGAGGCCGGAGTCACTATGCTGACCCTGGGGCAGTACCTTCAGCCGACCTCCGAGCATCTGGCTGTTGACCGATTCGTGCATCCCCGCGAATTCGACGAGTGGAAGGCATTCGCGGAGTCGATAGGCTTCAGATCGGTAGCTTCAGGTCCACTTGTCAGGAGTTCATTTCATGCAGACCTGTCATTCCCTGCATCGGATGGGGCTCATGGAGGGCTCAGCGAGTAACTCCTGAAGGAACGGGCTTCCTTCTCATCGAATGTTATCAGTCCTATCTCTCTTATCCATCCCCGTATCGGCAGGCTGACAGTCTCCATGCAGATGGAGTAGGCTGCCGGAAGGTCTGAAGCTGAAGTGCCGAGGGTCAGCGAGCAGTGCGGCACCCAGCAGTCGGGCCGGTATAGCCCTTCCGAATGCTCGGAGATATCCCTGAGAATAGTGTAAAGACGGTTGTGCACGGTGATGAGGGAAGGTGTGATCGCCGGGCCCAGAAAGACGGTCCCACCCCGGTCACCGAATGTTGCCAGGGAAGAGAATGTCACAGGGAATGCCTTGAGTTCCCCGGCAAGATCCTGGATACTCGGCAGGATGCTCTTCGTATCAAGAGTGTCCCATATGCCCAGTGTCAGATGAGGTTTTCCTCCTGAACGCATTAATGGTGAAGAAATACCTCTTGTGCGAAGGAGTCTCCAGACCCTCCTTATCTCCTCTTCTGAATTCGTGTCCAGAAAGAGACAGATATCAACTGCCATATTCACCTCCCTCCGTGTTCATATGCTTATTCCCGGCGCTCGTCATCCCTGTCTTGACCACTCAGTCCAGTAAGTATATGACAATACCAGTATGGTCTTCACTGTGAAGCAAGATGGATGGGAGGATCATGTTCACAAAGATTCTCACTCTCCTTCTACTGGTTGGTCTCTCCTCCGCGAATGTTGATATGGCTCCCTTCCAGTCGGGTAGTACTGAATACATCTTTGTTAGCTGGATCGACGGCTCAGGTGATGCCAGGGCAGCCATTTACGATGGGGGCACCCTTATCTCTGAGATCGGATTTGCGGACCGCGGCATGGTCACTGTCGGCATCTGCGAAGATGAGCCGGATTCACTGGTCCTCATGTTATCTGCGGCATCTCTGGATTTCCCTGATGCCGATACACTCTATTCGATGAATGCCCTTCTCAACCTCCTGGATCAGGTCCCTCTCACCAGGATATCTACCGAACATGGGCAATGCGGACTCATCAGGCATCCCAATCCTCTCTTCGAAGGACTTGTCGCTGGATACCAGCACACATACTTCAGCAGCGGCAGCGAATTCTACTGGTTCATGCAGGATTACGCTGTTGAGAGTGGACATATCGTCCTGAACGAGCTTCTCAGCCTTTTCTCACCATATCCTCTCCTCTGTGGAGCAAAGGAGCCTTTCCTGAACAGGATGGTCGGTCCGGTCACCTGTCAGGGTGGCAGACCGATGTTTGCTTCCGACCGCACCAAGGGTGGTGGAATGGGCTATCCGCCAAATACGATGCTCATGACACTGGTTCACAATCCTGAGATCGATTCTCTTCACCTTCTCTCCGATACTCTTGCTTCACTTCCAGATACGCTCCCATATGATTCCTCCGTACTCGCGCTCGGGAGCTGTACCGATGCTGCAGTCCTCCTGTGGGCCGACGGATGGGGAAATGTCCATTTTTCGGATTACAACTGCTCTGAACCCGCGCCGATATCGACGGAGACCTATCCATGGTCTTTCCCAGCTCCAATTACGCCCTGTGCCATGTCATGCGATCCGGATGATGAGGGTCTGCTTCTTGTATGGAGGCAATCCGGAGATATCAGATGCAGACATTATCAGGATGGATGGAACGAATACGATCGCATAGTCAGAACTGCTCCAGGAAGCGTTTCAGAAGGCAATATCGCTGTCTGCAGCGCCGAGGAAGGCTACTGGGTAGCCTGGCTGAACAGCACGGATAGAGCTTATCCTGAGCTGCAGTTCGTGTTCAGAGACTCTGTGACGTCCATAGGCGAGTGTGAATACATACCTGTTACCCATCGTCTGACAGTCTCCCCGAATCCCTTCAGTGAGTCTCTCAGCATCGAAATTGATGGCCTCACTGGCCCTGCATTCATGCGGATCTACGAGCTTTCAGGTCGTCTGATACACAGCGGAACTGCACTGCACGGCAGCTTCACATGGATGCCCACTGATCTGTCTCCAGGGACTTACCTGATCGCCGTTGATTCGGATGGATTCAGCGGTTCCCGCAGGGTCGTTCTGCTGGACTGAGCTATATACCGGATTGCAGTACGGGAAAAGCCGCTTGTATGTTCGCCATATGAATGAAAATGTAATAGAAGCCTACACACACGGGATCGTGCTTGCCCCTATGGCGGGTTCCACGGATTCGGCATTCAGACGCCTCTGCAGGCGGATGGGAGCTACAGCAGTAGTTACAGAGATGGTCGCAGCCGCAGGGCTCTCCAGGAAGTCAGCCAAGACCTGTAGATACCTCAGATTCACTCCAGAGGAAAAACCTATTGGAGTACAGCTGTTCGGCAATACTCCCATTGATTTCGAGCGCTCTGCAGCTCTGGTCTCAGATATGGGGTTTGATTTTATCGATATCAACGCCGGATGTCCTGTGAAGAAGGTAGCAAGGAGCGGTTCCGGTTCCTCCCTGCTGAAGGATATCCCAAAACTCACTGCCCTCGTAAGAGCTACGGTTTCTGGGACTTCTCTCCCTGTTACTGTCAAGATAAGGCTCGGATGGTCTCCGGAGGAGCCTGTTCCTGACGCTCTCCCCCGTCTTCTGGCGGATGAGGGTGCGGTCGCAATTGCAGTGCACGGGAGATACAGGTCAGACATGTTCTCAGGCAAGGTGAGAAAGGAAGGTATAGAGCGCATCGTACGAAATTCACCCATCCCGGTTCTTGCCAACGGGGAATCCACATCAGTGCAGTCTGCTCTTGACCTAAGGGATTCCACAGGTGCCACAGGTCTGCTCATCGGAAGAGGAGCACTGGGGAACCCGTGGCTGTTCAGGGGGCTTATCTCGGGTGACCCTTCGAAGGCGATCCCTGCCAGCACTGAGTATCGAGAGATCATCATGGAGCATCTTTCAATGATGAAGGAGTATGTCCCCACCGAGTATGTTTACCATATTCTCAGAGGTCATCTCGTGAATTACCTTCGAGGATTCAGAGGTGCCTCTGCCCTGCGGGAAAAGGCTGTCAGGATCAACTCGGACCAGCAGGTCGAGGAACTGATCAGAGAGATGGAGATTGCTTTATCGGAGGAAGGGATGCCTGAAAAATGAAGATGACGTATCTCCTCATGGGATGGGTGTTAATGCTTGTCACTTCATGTGGTCCCGAGGATACGATTGTCATCCCCGTAGTTACTCTGACCGATCTGCCCACATGCGAATACACCTGGCATGAGGACGATGGATGGGCTTTCATCGCGTGGGCCATCGACATCCCTGACGGTGCTGTTACCATTGCTCTGCAGGCAGGCTACATGGTGAATGAGATACCTGAGCCGGGCACCACGATTAACCTGCCATTGGCTCCGGATCTTCAAGAAGCCCTGCGACTGCGAATGGAGGCTGCAAGACTGGTCAGGGAGGCTACTGATACACTTGCTGAAGGTGACACTGTCTCTGTCTTCAGCATCCTCGCTGAAGCCATGGACACCGATCCGTCCTGGTCGATACCGGCCTACAATTACTCTCTCCTCCTGCTCGAGCAGGATCGTCTCGAGGAGATCATCCCCCTTCTGGAGCCATGGTCCCACAAATACGAGGCTGCGCTAGTGCAGTCATGTATAGCCTGGAACAACGGAGACTCCGAGGAGGCGCTCAATCAGCTTGAGATAGCCCTTATGGATGAAAATCCACCCTTTGCAGTCCTTGCGGCTGCCGCACTTATCTACACAGTCACCGGTTATGAGTACCAGGCTTCAAATTTCTGGCTCCGGATACTGGCAGATCCAGATGCAGCCCCGTCTCTCCGCCTCATGGCAGTGCAGTACGCTCTGATACAGGAAGTCAGGGCGAGCAGTAATTAGGGCGCGGTGACTGGTCGATCAAGATAATACACCATTGTCGTAGACGCTCCGAAACCCAGGAATCTTCGCAGATGGGCGAATTCCTCTGTCCTTGTAGGAATGAATCCCTGCCTCTCATACAACTGCCTGGCTCCCGGATTAGTGTCTATGACATCGAGCCGTATGCTGGAATACCCATTGGCGGCAGCATACTTCCTCAGTTCATCAAGCAGCTTGGAGCCTATGCCCTTTCCTCGCATATCCTCTTTAACGGCAATACCATCCATCAGCAGTTCTGATTCCTGAGTGGATCTTTCGTACAGACTGAATACCATCGCGGCCCACAAGCCGCGAAAGAGACCCTGGTGCCGAAGCAGTTCCTTCAGGGTCATCCCTCCGGTCAAACCGCCCCGGGATGTATGGAACCCCGCCAGACCTGCAAGCATACCGTTCTCAAGTGCTGAAACAGCAAACGACAGCTGCAGTGACTCAGAGAGCAGCAGGATGCGCTTATCTCTGTCACGCACTGCGAGTGCGAACTTGGCGCCAAACGCTTCGTCATAGAGTTCAGCTGCGTCACTCCGCAGAGATTCAGGTATGCCGACTTGATACTGGACTCCGTCAGTCATTATATCCTATCCAGAAGAACGCTCTGCATAACGCGCGCTGTTACCTCTACCCTATTCCCCTGGCAAATGTCTGGTTCATGCAGTTGGCGTGCTCTATTCTGAGAACAGCTCCGAATGCGATCCAATCCTCTCGAATACTATCCGATCCTCCTGGTGCTTGTAGATCAGCAGCCAATCGGATTCAACGCGGCATTCCCTTCGTCCCTTGTAGTTTCCCATGAGCTTGTGATCCCTGAAGATCGGATCCAATACTTTACCTGCAAGAAGCTCACGGGCAATTAGCTTGAACTGCTCAACGTTCCGATTCTGCTTCTGACCTCGTTTAGTGTCTTTCCTGAACTGCTTTGTGTAGACCGGTTGATACATCAGATACCAAGCTTGTTGAACATATCCTCGGCATCCTCACAAATGATCAGGTCCTTTCCGGCATCCGTCTTCTCCATGGCATTTCTTGTTGTCTCCGATGGGATTGCCACGTTGAAGGGCATTCCGTTGTTCAACTCAATCTGCCTATAGAACATGGTAATGGCCTGAGATGCGTTGAGTCCAATGCGATGCAGTATCTCTTCAGCCTTGTCCTTCAGGTCCGGCTCAAGCCTGGCTCGTACAGTTGCGGTCTTGCTCATAACTGCCTCCTCTCGAATCAATGTAGCGCATTTGGGCTACATAGTCAAGAGGTTTTCCTGAGGCAACGTTTGCATAACCAGCACAGATTAAACTGGTTAAAAGCTCTGCATTTGTGGCTGGTTCATGGAATTGTTCTGCGGCTTATTTCATGAACCCCATTTGAGTTCAAGCTTTCGATGGTGTTGAGCGCAATCCCTGAGATAGAGATTGATCAAACTCTGGTAAGGAATACCGGTTTCTTTTGCCATAACCTTGAAATACTCCACTACATCAACACCGAGCCTGATTGTTACTGATTTCTTCAGATCCTTGATATATGGATTAGATTTTGAATCTGAAAAATCGTAGCTTTCTCTCATCTGAATCCTCCGTATTG
>JAOZQW010000447.1 GCA_029932015.1 Candidatus Fermentibacteraceae bacterium | reverse complement strand
CGACGGCGAACGACAGCGGACCGACCGGGGCGCCTTCGGGCGGGAGGTCGCGGCGAGATCCTTGGCGAGGACCACGAGCTGCATTTGAGCGGGATAAATCGATGGGACTTCTCTAGGCTGCCTTGCGCTGCTCGCTCTGGAACCGGATCGCGCTAAAGACTGCGAAGACGAGCATTGATGCAGTGAGCTTAGCGACATCCCACCACTGGATATGGAGGAATGCGGAAAACTCATCCCGCTGCATGTAGACATAGCGGGTAGTCAGAGCGATGAATGCAATGCCAACCAGGGATCTGATGACCGTCGAGGTAATCCTGCGCCGCATAATCAACAGCTCTCCTCAAAAAACGAGATCCAGGAATCAGCTCTGAAATTCATATTTGAATATACGGAATCTGGAAATGCTGTTTTTCTGGCACTCCGTGTGGTCATACCTGCTGCGGCAGGACTCCAGCGCGTTCGCGGCTTGACTTGGATCACTTTTGCAGGGTCAGCCAGAGTCTGCCGATGATATCTGCAAGAGCAGCCACAGTTTCGATGTCCTGTGAAATCTCGATGCCCATATGTCCTGCAACCATTTCCAGGATGGAATCGATCTCATTTATCTCGGAAGCATTACGTTCACTGCAGTTCATGAAGAGGAAAAGAGCAAGTACATTCACAATATGTACCGTATCCTCTATCCTGACATTTCTGAGATCACCTTCTGGAAATTGCCTTCTGATCCGGAGGCGATAGAGATTGGATAAATGCTGGAGGAGAGCAGAAGGATACTTGTGGAACCGCTTCCTGACCCTATCATGATGAATGTATTCAGGAAGGAAAACATTCACTGAACTGAGCGTCAGGCCCAATTCACGCTTTATGAGGAACGAATATATTGCCCTGACTGCATCCTGAGTTCGTGCAAGCAATCCCGAGGACGAGATTTCCGGATTGAATCGGGGGTTCAACTTGAAATTGGTTGCCTCAAGTGCAAGAGCGGGAAAAGAAGGATACGCCTTCGCCAACTCCGGGTACATCTTAGCATACTCATTGCGAAGCAGCTCATTTGCAGCACGATAGGAGTGTCTGTATTTGCCGGATTGGATCAGAAGCGCTTCCTGGCATGATATGATAATGCGATAGAGCCATATCGCCGGATGCTCACCGGGAGTTCCTGAATCATCATTGCAGATCGGGAGCGAGATATTAAGCAGGGTCTGACCGATCCTGTTGTAAATCAGCCTGAAACCTTCGCGGATGGGGATGTCGGAGCTCGACAGCTCCCTCATACCTTTTATGTAGTCTCGGCCGCGTATCACACGAGAGCCGTAAGTCCTATCGAAGTAATTGACCGGCAGAGAACCGGATCTCCAGTAAAGAGGGCTCAGGAGACCAGGCCTGTATTTGAGAGGAGGGTTCCAGTAAAGACCAATGTCTATTCCTGTCTTAAGTGAGAGCTGCATACTGATCCTCTTCAAACTGCGTTGGGAAATAGGAAGCCATCGAACCACACTGATCTCTATATCACTCAGGTATTCAAGTTTCTCATTTATTAGCAGAACCGATGCCTCGCCCTTGCCGAAACTACCCGAGATCAGGATGGAGAGCGGATGCCAGGCTGTGATTATTGCTTCAGTTATCTCATCCAGGACCAGGCTAAGCTGCTGTTCAGTCTCTGGATCCCTGGAAGCTGTCCATCCCGGTTCGGTCAGAGCCTCCATAGTGGTTGCCCGTCCATACTTTGCGGGATTTGAATATCGAGCATCTTCAGTATTGAGGGTGTGATGTCACACATGTTTGGTTTCTCCGGAA
>JAOZQW010000127.1 GCA_029932015.1 Candidatus Fermentibacteraceae bacterium | reverse complement strand
CCCAGCCGTTCGCTCCGATGGATGCAGAGGGTCTCTCGGCATCATCTGCGATCAGTTCCGGTATGGTCCAGTTATCACCGTCATCAGTACTCCGTGTCAGGAGGATATTCCTGTCTGTGTCCTCACCGAATAGCCAGAGTTCGTTCGAGATCGGTTCGCAGACCACGGAAATGGATTTCAGCGTATCGGCTGTGAAGGGCCAGCTGGGCTGGAGGAATGCGTTGAAACTGAAGTCCGTAATATTGAGTCTGAAACCCCAGGGAGTTGTCGCGCTGTCGGGAATGGTTGCCGCAACGAACACGGTTATGTAATTGGAATCCGGGTCCGGGTTGTTGCCATGCAGCACCAGTTCAGGGTCAGTCATGTTCCAGAGTCCGCCGGTGGCGTTGGTTCTGTACTCCCATGAACCGCCGAGAGTATCAGTTTTGCTGAATATTTTCATGAGGTCGCCGCTGGTTCCGAGGCTATCCATTATCGTAGCTGCATACTCATTGCCCCTGAGGTCGTATATGCCGTCGCAGTAAGTATATCCAGGGCCGACCCATGTACTGTTTTCTGACATGTCCCAGATCAGGATATCGGGACCCCAGAGCGGGACCGGCTGTGACAGAGGTGCTGTGCTTCCTCCGAGACCTATCCCGATAAGCGTAAGCAGTAGAAAGTTCATCAGCGATTGCTCCTCTCAGCCCCCCGGTATTATCGACAGATGCTCATCTTGTTCATCAAGTGATCATCCCACAAATTTACACCCTAAGTAAAGGATACGGGATTACTTCATGCAGGGCAAGGGTAGAAGAGACTGTTAGCTCTCCTCCTCCTCTTCTCCCATCCAGGTGCCCTTATCAAGGATCTTCCAGGCAGGTTTGCCAGTCAGTTCACGAAGATCCTCCACGACTTCCAGCTGTGTGGGATCCACCTGCAGTGACTGCCTGAACATGTCCACCGCTTCCTCGTCCTGGGAAGTGATCGCCAGCAGTCGCCCCATGACATTGTAGGCCTCTGTAAGTTCGGGATCAAGTTCGGCAGCCTGTTCGAGGTATTCCATGGCATTCTCGACCATATCCTCCTCGTCGATCTCGATATCCCATATGTCACCTGCGGGGAGATTGTCTATCAGAGCCATTGCCCAGCACAGACCTTTTCCCAGATAGGCGAGAGGATTGTCGGTATCAAGCTGCAGCACTGAATCGTACAGCTGAAGAGCCTCGGCGGGGCTCCTCTCATTTCTTATTAATTCTGCAAGCGCCATCCTGGCATCGATATCTGCTGGATGTTCGCTTATAGCCTCTTCGAGGGTCTCCTTGGTACTGCGCTCCATTTGCTAGTGCTACCTCCGTAGAGTGTGCGGATTTTCGGTTTGGCCTCATTTACAATCAAAACAGTCCTTCGTCAAGCCCCTCTCTTACCGGTTCTCTCCCAACCCGCACATGGGAGCCCCGGTCTTGTCCGCAGACCGCCTTGAGAATTAGTATCTCCTCCGGGGGTAATTATCATGTCTCGATTAGACGTCAGGTTCCTGAAAAGTGTCGGTCCTGCAAGGGCAGCCAAGCTGTCCAAACTCAGCATCAACACGGTAGATGACCTGCTTCTGCATATCCCTCGGTCGTATCTCGACCGCAGGGTTATAACACCTATCCGGGATATGGTTCCCGGCCGGGAGTCTACGGTATCTGGATCTGTCATCAGTATCGAGGACAGGCGCACCGGGAAGGGAAGACGTATCCTTCGGGTTGTAATAAGTGACGGCTCGGGCAATCTTCCGCTTACATTCTTCAACGCAAGATTCATCAGAGGCAGGCTTCCTGCCGGTTCCAGGGTGATGGCCAGCGGTTCTCTCAGCCCATTCCCGGGCAGTGGAATTGTCCATCCTGATCTGGTCTTCCCGGATGCTCTCGGGGAGGATGCCCCTCCGATTGGAGTGCTTCCTGTTTATCCGCTTTCCGACGGATTGAATCAGGGCTTTCTCCGCAGACTGATCGCAGGGGTGCTGAATGATCCAGGTACGGTGATCCCCGAATACCTGCCGCCTGCCCACCTTAGATCACTAGGCTGGGAAAGCAGAGCAGCACTCATCCACTCCGTACACAGACCGGCTTCACCTGAAGAAGGTGAGAAAGCCCGCAGGGTTCTTGCGCTTGAGGAACTCTACATTTACATGGCGATGCTCAGGCAGGTCAGGGAGCGGTCAGACTCGCTTGAAGGCATCCCCCTTCCTGCTGTCAATGATATTCAGACCAGTTTCAGCGCTTCACTTCCCTTCATGCTAACATCTGCTCAGGACAGGGTTATCGATGAGATAACATCGGATATTCGGCAGGATCGTCCTATGAGGAGATTGCTTCAGGGAGATGTCGGATCGGGGAAGACCGTCGCCGCCGCCGCAGCCTGCCGAGTCTGTGCATCTAATGGATATCGTTCTGTCATTGTCGCCCCCACCGAGGTTCTGGCAGCTCAGCATTACAGAACGATGAAGACTCTCCTCGAGCCTTTCGGTATGACCTTTGCCCTCCTTACCGGCGGAACATCTTCAGGAGAGAGGAACAGGATCAAGGATGCGCTCGAGATGGAGGAGTTGGATGTTCTTGTCGGCACTCATGCCCTGCTGCAAGACCGTGTGAGGATACCGGGATTGGCGCTCTGCATTGTTGATGAGCAGCACAAGTTCGGTGTAGAGCAAAGGGAAAGCCTCCTCTCTGGTCTCTCCCCCAGACCCCATATGCTGATAATGTCTGCCACACCAATCCCAAGGACTCTGGCAATGACCATTTACGGGGATCTAGATGTCTCTGTAATAGATGAGATGCCTCCTGGAAGGGGGAAAGTAGTCACAATGGTCAGGGGGCGCGACAGCAGGACGGAAGTGTACCGCTTCCTTGAGGAGAGGCTTTCCAGAGGGGAAAAGGCCTTTATTGTCTACCCTCTCAGGGAGTTCTCCGGTGAATCTGAGCTGCTTGACGCGACCAGTTCCTTCAGGATTCTTTCCCGGAGCGGCCTCGGCCGGTTCGGCGTCGGTCTTCTGACCGGGGCCATGAGTGCAAGGGAGAAACTCGATGTCACTGACAGATTTCTCTCCGGTGAGATATCTCTTCTTGTCAGTACAACGGTTATCGAAGTTGGTATAGATATACCAGAAGCCACAGTGATGATCGTTGTCAACGCCGAGAGATTCGGACTGAGTCAGCTCCACCAGCTTCGTGGAAGGATCGGACGGAGCGGATTGGACTCATGGTGTTATCTGATGAAGGGAGAGGAATGCGGGAAAGAAGCGTCGGAGAGACTCGTTGTTCTCGAATCGACCTCCGATGGATTTGAGGTTGCTGAAAGAGATCTTCAGCTCAGGGGTCCCGGTGAGGTGGCAGGTACCAGACAGCATGGTCTGCCTCTTTTCAGGATAGCTTCACTCATTGGTGATCAGGACCTCGTCGAACAGGCATCTGGATTGGTTGCTGAACACAAGCTGACTGCAGAAATCCGGGCGGAATTCGAACACAGATTCATGGGGAGCGTTTCTCACGGCATCTGAGCCTGCTCTGGTGAGGTTGTCAGTGGCCATACTCTCGACCTATCTTTCACATAACGAGTATTGTGGGTGTTTTCATAGAGAACATCTGCATCAGGGGGTTTCAGCACAAGTTCCGTATAAGGGTGACCGGCACCCGGCGGTATTAATCTGGGGAGAAGTTACGGTATGAGTTCACACGCTGGTAAGGTCAGGGAACTGATTCAGGCTGCCCGATTGCAGATGCAGCAGGGTGCAAGAGAGGAAGCTCTTGAACTCCTTCGCGAGGCGCACACACTTGATCCGTCCAATCAGGAAGTGTCTGATAGGATATCATCGATAGAGCGTGAGATCACCGCCATGCAGAAGTTCAATAAGACCAGATCCCGGCGTGCTCATACCGCCGGGAGGACCATCTCCTCGTCCGGTTTTGTTGAGGACTGCCTGCTCAGATCGACTGAAGCATTCGAGGCAGGGGATGAGGTCAGGGCTCTGCAGGAACTGGAGAGAGCCAGAAGGCACGATCCGGATAATGCGGAGGTCAAGAAGAGACTCAAAGCGGTAAGACGCTCTATCAAGGTCAGCAGCCTTGCCGATCTCATCCGAACCCGTTTCAGATCCGGAGATCCGGAAGTTGCTATCGAGAACATACGCAGGATTTTCAGGATTTGGCCTTCTGCACCTGTCCTCGAAGAGCTGATCACGATGGCAGAGACCTGGCAGCCATCTGTAGAAGAAGTTGTTGTGCCGGAGCCGGAGCCTGAACCAGAGCCCGAAGAGATCCCGGTTCCGATTGTTGCCGAACCGGAGCCCGAGCCTGAACCTGTCAAGGACCGCGGAAAAGCTCCCGTATCTCCGCGCAGGAAACGTCGACAGACGCCATCCTCCAGGAGACAGCCCAGTAAAGGGCTGCGGAGCAAGGAACCGGTTGTGGCTGAGGATAAGGAAGACAAGGGCAGCTCGAAGCTCTGGGGATTCATTGCCATTTTCCTACTGGCTGCCATTGTTACCTTCGTCATTATTAAATTCGTACTTCCCGCTGATGAGGAAATTGTTGACGAACCGATAGTCACAATGCCGTATACCCGGACCATTGTGATACCCGAACCTGCGCATGTTCAGCTCACTCTGGATGGAATACCTGTGCAGGAGGGTCGTGCGGGTACTTTTGTGATCACCGATTCCCTCTTCGGCGAGAGGACACTGCAGGTCAGGTCCCAGGGTTTTGAAACTCTCACATTGAGAACGGATTTCACCGAGGGACTTGTTCAGACCGATACACTGAGACTTGATTCGATAGGTACTTCATCGATACAGGTGATATTCGGCTATACGATGCCCGAAGGTTCGGATGACCCCGGCCCCGAGGCAGTGACCTATATGGTGGACGGTGAGCTGATCGAGGGTGATACTACCTCCATACTCACTGGTCAGCATGTGTTCGAGGCAGTGCTGGATGGGTACCGAACAATGCCTGAGTCAGTCTTTGTCTCCGATCCGGTCGGATTCAGTCATGATCTGGCCATACTTGCCGCAGAGCAGGCACAGGTTGTCCTTCAGCTCGCTGACGCTACACAGGGCAGCGCAAGCTTCTTCATCGATGGTACAAGAGTGGCCACCGGCCGGAGAATGGCTGAAGTACTTCCCTTCGGATCCTACTCTCTCAGGGTCTCCATGGAGGGCATGAACGACTGGACTGCTTTTATCAATCTCGGTGAGGTGGGATACAGCAGGACGATCACCATGGTCGAGGAGATCCTCATGGGTACCCTCATCGTCGGACCGGAGCCCTGGTCCGATGTCTATGTTGACGGAGCACTGGTTGGAACTACACCTTTCGGTGGAGTGGAACTGGAGCCCGGCACGTATTCAGTGAGACTCTCGAATCCTGCCTTCCTGGATGATAACCGCACGGTCGAGATACTTCCTGAAGAGACTACCGCCATCCAGTTTGCTGCTGTTCCCATAGAAGAGGAAGTGCCGGATATTCAGCCGGTAGAGGACATTCCAATAACATCGCCCTTCGCAATTCAGCAGAGTCTCCCGATAGTCCCGTCCCAGGCACAGTCAAGGGGCGATATCCACGGTTATGTGACACTTGCTGTCGTTGTTGGCGCGGATGGAACAGTCCAGAACGTTTCTGTTGTCAACGACCCTCTTGGGCTTGGCTGCGGTCAGGCTGCTGCCGATGCGGTCAGCAACTGGGTGTTCAGTCCTGCGATGCAGGGTGATGTGCCTGTAGAGGTGACGACTAATGTCCAGGTCCGTTTCGATATTGAATAGACGATCTGCCTGATGCTGATGTGGAGAGAGGAACACGGGGTCTGGCTTCCACCGGTGGATGTCTACGAAACAGGGAATTCCTGGATCGTTCACATGGAACTCCCCGGTGTTGACTTTCAGGATCTGGAGCTTACCGTGACCCATGACACCCTTCAGGTCAGTGGTGAGAAGAAGATACCGTCAGGCAATCTATCAACCCTTCGTCTCGAGATCTATACAGGTTCCTTCAAACGCGAGATCCAGTTTCCGGATTGCATAGACGTTCCGAATGTAACAGCGGTTATGGATTCCGGCATACTTACCGTCACACTACCCAGGAGCGAATCGGCGAAGATTAGAATTCCCGTCGGTCCGTCGGAGAGATGATGAGTGAAGTCAGATCTGCAGGAGATGGTGAATTGATGCTTCCAGATGTCATTCCAGTGATGCCTAGTTCCGAAGGCGTGGTCTTCCCGTACACGATCATCCCGCGGACAATTACAAGTGAGTCGATGACGAAGCTTATTGATGATGCTGTCATGGGTTCGAAGATGATCGGTCTTCTTGCGGTTAGATTCCGCGATGATGAAGTACTCTACCCGCCTCCGGAAGACCTCTACACGATCGGAACCATTACAGGGATTGACAGGCTCTACCGCTTCCCCGGCAACATCATAAGGCTGCACCTGCGCGGCCTGGTCAGATTTCGAGTGGTTGAGTATCTGTCCACAGATGCCCCATACATGATGGCCAGGATAGAGAGGCTCAGGACACTCCCGATAACAAATGTACTGGAACTTGATGCATGGCGGAACA
>JAOZQW010000446.1 GCA_029932015.1 Candidatus Fermentibacteraceae bacterium | reverse complement strand
TTAGATTTTGAATCTGAAAAATCGTAGCTTTCTCTCATCTGAATCCTCCGTATTGCTTTGTTTCGATTTTGTCTGCCTTTCTTGCAGATATTATTCGAATAACTTTGTTCTTCTCTCTGAAGCAATGGCAAACAACCAGCAATTTCAGAGTAGTTGACATACCCAGCAGTATGAAACGATCCTCTTCATTTGAATGATCTGGGTCATGAATTGTTCTAGCATACCCATCTGTGAAAGCAGTGACCGCCTCCTTGAAAGATATGCCATGTTTCCGGATATTTTTCCGGTTTTTCTCAGAATCCCATTCAAAACTTATCATATGTACATTGTATGTATATTTGCCAGGAATGTCAAGTATCCTCTGGTCTTGTTTCTGATGCAGAACGCCTGGGCTTAGCTGATTGCACCGATCGACGATACACTAGCGCGATTCTGCTACAGCCCATTGTTGCAGGCTCTGTTTCCTCTGCCGCTATCCGGTTGTCCGGTTCCGGTTTCCTGTTTTACGGCGGCGGCTTTTCGATGTTCTATGGGCCCGATTTCCTATGTGCCCGATTTCGATTGTTCTCTGTTCCCAGACGCCGCCGTCCTGACATGCAACAATGATTGTACGGCTGCCGTATAACTCTGAACCCTGGTTACATTACAGGAGAATATTGTACCGGATACAATCTGTCAAGAAGGGTAACTTGACGAAACAAAGTAAACGCATGTATACTAACATCGGGAATACGGTGTTATACTGCAGCCGTATAAGTAGGAGGATAGTTATCATGCAAGCAAAGCTGGAAGAGTTTGAAGTTCACCTGAGGAAGCTGAACATGGTTACTGAAAATCAGTTACCCTACTTGCTCTGGTGGGTAAGGCATCACCTGACTCTGGAGGAGCCAGAGGAAGCTCTATATGCTGACATTCTGGACAGGGAAGGTAAACAGGACTGGCAGATCCGGCAGGCGCTGGATGCAGTAAAGCTGTACCACCAGTACACTGGAAAGCAGAAAGTGGAGAGTGATTCGTCAGACTCAGGTGATCCTGTTGATATCCTGATCGAAAAACTCCGTATTCGTCATTACTCCCGTAGCACAGTGAGGACCTACTCCTATTGGAGCAGGAAGTACCTGCGTTTCTGCTCGGAAAGAGAGATGGAATCGAGGAATGATCCTTCCTTTGTCGCATACATGTCATTCCTTGCACTCAGGAAGCATGTTGCTGCTTCCACGCAGAACCAGGCCTTCAATGCAATCCTCTTCCTGTTCAGGAATGTATGGGAGAAGGAACCTGAGGGAATCGATGCAGTTCGTGCCAGGAAGCCGAAAAGACTTCCGGTAGTACTGTCACAGGAAGAAGTGGGCCGTGTTCTCGGACATACTGCAGGAGTTCCCGGCCTGATCCTCAGGCTTATCTACTCCAGTGGACTGAGGCTCAGCGAAGCTCTTTGTCTGAGAGTACAGGATATTGATCTTGGGAATGGATCCGTGATGGTTCGAAGCGGTAAAGGGAATAAGGACAGAATGACCATCCTGAGCAGGTTACTGGTTCCGAAGCTAAGGGAGCATCTCGATAAGGTTAGAGCAGCTTTCAGGGGAGCTGATATCCCCGTCTCGCTGCCCACTGCTTTGGATCGCAAGTATCCCAATGCCGGCAGTGAGTGGAAATGGCAGTACATCTTCCCAGCCGCAGGTCCATCGGTTGATCCTGAATCCGGAGAAGTGCGCAGGCACCACCAGCATTCAAGCGTCGTTCAGCGGACAATGCACAAGGCAGTGAAACAGGCTCGAATTCAGAAACATGCGACTGTT
>JAOZQW010000126.1 GCA_029932015.1 Candidatus Fermentibacteraceae bacterium | reverse complement strand
GAATGCCTGAAGCGGTTCGAGGTCGGGGTCTGGTCCGATGTTGATCTTGAATCGACCAGAGGCGGATTCAATGGCATCATTCTTCCACGATCTGAAACCGCAGACAGCGACCATATCGTACTGAAGCTCCATAATGGCTACAATGTCGGCATTGCAGTGAGGACGATCGAGAGTATCACCGAACTCGGGCGGAAGGAAGCACATTACAAGATCCCTGAGAAGGCTTTTCCTGTAGACCCTGACAAGCCCTATGTCAAACTTCTCGGAACCGGTGGGACGATCGCTTCAAGACTGGACTACCGCACTGGTGCCGTCATTCCAGCCTTCTCACCCGGAGAACTATACGGGTCAGTCCCGGAACTTGCTGATATCTGCAACCTGGACACTGAGAAGCTCTACGGGGTCTTTAGTGAGAACATGGGCCCCGATCAGTGGAAAGGGACTGCTGAAGCTATCGTCCGTGAGATAGAGAACGGGATCGACGGTATTGTTATCGGACATGGAACTGATACAATGCATCATACCGCTGCCATACTCTCCTTCATGGTCCAGGATACCCCGGTTCCCATTGTCATGGTCGGCTCCCAGAGATCGAGCGACAGACCTTCCAGTGATGCGGCGATCAATCTCATTAATGCCACAAATACTGCGGCACACAGCGATTTTGCCGAGGTGATGGTATGCATGTTCGGTCCGACCAGTGATCAGTATGGACTGCTTCACAGGGGCACCCGCGTGCGAAAGATGCACTCGTCGTACAGATCGACCTTCAGAACAATAGGGGATATCCCCCTTGCAATGGTCGATGGTAACAAATTCATCCCCCTGAGAGAGGATCATCACAGACGGCGTAGCGACAAAAATGTCAAGTTGGTCCCCACATTCGATGACCGGGTTTCCATCGTGTATTACTATCCCGGCATGAAGCCTGATGTCATCGACAATCTCATCGACAACGACTACAAGGGGATAGTGATAGCCGGCACAGGCCTGGGCCATGTGAACAAGCCTCTTTACCCCGCGCTCAAGAGAGCCTGCGACAGCGGAATGCACATATACATGACCGTACAGACGCTCTGGGGATATGTTCAGATGTATGTTTACGATACCGGGCGTGATATTATGGATCTCGGCGTCATCCCTGCGGCGAACATGCTTCCGGAAGGTGCCTACATGAAGCTCGGCTGGGCTCTGGGGCAGACACACGACCGTGATGAGGTAAAAAAACTCATGCTCACATCGATAGCAGGGGAGATAACTGAGAGGGAGCCGCACAACGGTTACCTCATCTATCAGGGCGGTGTTCCCGAAGTCGAGGAATTCATAAGTCAGTACAACAAGTAATCTGAATTCATCGAATATCCTCTTCCCGTGTTTCTCCGACCGGCTACAATCTGGAACATAGCTCTGTCGAAACGGTAGAGATACTGGAGTTGACCATCAACAGGCTGGTGGATATTATTGATTCGTGATAAGTACAGCAACGTTCTTCATGCTGTCCTGCGGTCGCTCTTGCGGCGTCTGCAGGGCAGTATTTCTTTGCAGCTCCTCAACCGGTGAGATTTACTCTCCGGGGAACTCTGCTGAAAGGAGAATCGTATGAAGGTCGAGATCAACGGCAGGCACTTCAATCTCACAGATGCTCTTAAAGGACACGTCAACAGAAAGCTCGAGACTGTTGAGAAGTTCTATAATGGAATAGACGACATCCATGTGATCCTGGAGGTCACCGCAGGGACCAACCATGTTCACATCCAGCTCAGAGGCGACCATATCAAACTAGACGCAAGGGCCAAGTCTCATGATATGTATGCCGCGTTCGATAACGCATTCGACTCCCTGGAAGGGCAGATGCGTAAGTATAAGGACCGCCGTCACAGCCACCCCCACAGGAACGGTAGCCGGAAAGAGAACGGAGGCGCTTCGCATTCAGCCACTATGTACATCCCCGCGGAGGAGTCTGATTTCGACGAAAGCATACTGCTTGCAGATGCAGCTGAACTCCCCTCATACAAGACGAGCAAGGCCGTCATGGAGTACGAACTCAGCGAACTCGATTACCTTGTTTTCCATAATACGGAGACCAATCGCCTGAGTGTTGTGTACACTTCATCCACGGGAGGATCTCAGGTCGTCGAACTTGTCGAGGCAAGAGGCTGAGGACAGAGATGAGCGATATCCCTGGATCTGATGAACTGACCGTCGCAAGGTTCTATAAAATACTTGGATCCAAGCTCGAGCTTGTACCTGTTGATCTGGAGACTGGCTTTACAAATCTTGTTCGCTCCCCTGATATCAGCAGACCGGGAATGGCCCTGACGGGCTATATACAGCACTTCCTTCATGAGAGGATCCAGATATTCGGCGAGACTGAGATCACATATCTCAATTCACTCTCTGATAGTGAGCGTGAATTCGCGCTTGGCCGCATATTTGAGACACCCATCTACTGCTCGATCGTCACCAAGGGGCTTCCTGCTCCATCCGAACTGATCGCCTATAGCCGTTCAAGTGACTCAGCGCTCTTCCTTTCAACGAGAGATACGACTCCGCTGATACATGATCTCACTGACCTTCTCGATGAAGTATTCGCTCCTCGAACAAGTGTCTATGGGAGTCTGGTTGAAGTCTTCGGTATCGGACTTCTCGTTACCGGTAAGAGCGCTATCGGCAAGAGTGAGTCGGTACTGGGGCTTCTGGAGCGCGGTCACAGGCTGATAGCTGATGACAGAGTCTTCATAAGCAGGATCAGAGGGATACTCGTCGGCAGGGGAGACAGCAGGATGGGGCACCTGATGGAGATCAGAGGACTCGGTCTCGTTGAAGTCTCAAATTTCTATGGCATACGGGCAGTCAAGGAGAGGCAGCAGGTTCAGTTTGAAGTAAGACTCGAGCAATGGTCGCAGGATAACCAGGAATTTGACAGGACCGGTCTCGTCCAGAAGGTCAACAATATTCTGGATATATCCATTCCCCAGACTGTCATCCCCGTTCTTCCGGGACGCAACCTTACACTGCTGCTTGAGATAGCCGTGATGAACCACCTGCTTGTCAGGCAGGGGAGGAACATTCCCCGTGAAATTGAGGATAATCTCATTAACAGGATCCTTGACAAGGAGACGGATCAGGAACGTCGAACCGACATGACCGGAGGTTGAGAGACATGACTACCAAGATGGTTGAAGTGATCAATCAGCTTGGCATACACGCCAGGCCAGCTGCGAAGATCGTCAGGAACGCCTCTATGTTCGACAGTCATATCACTCTTACCGTTGACGGTGACACGGTAAACGCCAAGAGCATAATGGGTGTTATGACCCTCGCCGCATGCAGAGGTACGATGATCGAGGTTCAGGCCGACGGTGATGATGAGAGAGAAGCAGTTGCAGGCATAGTCCAGTTGGTCCTGGACGGATTCGGGGAGGACTGAACTGAGCATTCGACTTAAGGGTAATGCAGCTTCCCCCGGGGTAGCCATTGGCCCCGGGTTCCTCCTCAATGTAGAAGAACTCCGTATCCGCAGACGCGATCTCTCAACTCCCGGCGAGGTCGATGCCGAGCTTGAACGATTCTCCGATGCTCTGGAGAAAACACGTGGAGAACTAGAGAAGATCTCCGCCAGGGTCGACGACATCATTGAGGGGAAGCAGCTCATCGAGGTTCATATGCTGCTTCTCGATGATCCCGCGATCATCAAGGGTGTGGAGAACCGCATCCGCGAGGAGATGGTTAATGCGGAGTACGCCGTAAGCCAGGTTCTTTCAGAGATACTCAAGCGATTCAATACAATTGAGGATCCTTATCTGAGGAGTCGGGGAGTCGATGTAAGGGATGTCGGAAGACGCGTTATGGCCAACCTTCTTGGTTCGGAGCAGGAAGTGCTCTCTTCCCTCGAGAGCCCGGTCGTACTCATTTCAAGGGATCTGGACCCCTCTCACACAGCCGGACTCTCCAAAAAGCAATTGTTCGGTATCGCGACCGATCTTGGAGGTTCCACATCCCATACTGCCATCCTTGCGCGGAGCCTTGGAATCCCGGCAGTTGTTGCCCTGAAGGAAGTCGCCGAATACACTCTTCCGGGGCAGACGGTCATAGTGGATGGTATTCACGGCGAGGTCGTTCTGAATCCTGACCCTGAGGAACTCGAATACTATATCGAACTGAAGAAGCGCTACGATCAGGCTGAAGCCGAAATAGCGATGAACGCCGAGATGCCGGCCATCACCCTGGATGGCAGGGAGATCGAACTGGCAGCCAACATAGAGTTCTCACAGGAGGCCGACCAGGTCAAACGATTCGGTGGCAAGGGGATAGGGCTCTTCAGGACGGAGTTCATCCGTCTGTTATCACTTGAGTCCGAGGATATGGAGGAGGTACACTTCAGGGCCTATTCGCATGTTCTTGAGACACTGACTCCGGAGCCTGTCATTATCCGTACCCTTGACCTGGGCGGGGATAAGTTCCTCGACAATATCCCAACAGGGGAGAGCAATCCCTTCCTGGGCTGGCGCGGTATAAGGATATGTCTGGACCGGCCCGACAATTTCAGACCCCAGCTCCGAGCTGTGCTCAGAGCTTCAGTGACGGGCAACGCCTGGCTCATGATACCAATGGTGACAGAAGTATCGCAGGTTATTGCTGTTCACGAGCTTCTTGCCGAGATCTCCGCATCACTGGATAAAGAGGGGATACCGCATGGACAGATACCGCCGCTGGGAATGATGGTTGAAACACCCGCAGCTGCGATTCGTATTGCCGATTATATCCCTCATGTTGATTTCATCTCAATTGGTACAAATGACCTTACGCAGTATACGCTTGCCGTTGACAGGGGGAGTCCATACGTCTCCGACCTCTTCGATCCGCTCCATCCCGCTGTGCTGGAGCTTATCCATGATGTTGTCTCGAGATGCAGATCGGCCGGTATTTGGACAGGCCTATGTGGACAGATGGCCAGTTCCCCTCTCGCAGTTCCTATCCTGATAGGTTTCGGACTCGATGAGTTGAGCGTTCCAATAACACTGATCCCTGATGTAAAGAAAATGATAAGCGTCATTGATACGGGAGAGGCGCTGGAACTGGCAGACAGAGCCCTCGGAATGAGCTCTGCCACAGAAGTTAGAGAACTGCTGATGGAGTACGTTATCACAAGATATCCTGAGATCATTCTTGACGAGATTCGCAGGGATGTAGTTGATCGGGGGTAGCTGTATTGCATGCGATAATACCAGCCGCGGGAATTGGGAAACGGCTAAGACCTCAGACATGGTCCGTTCCTAAACCTCTTCTGCATGTAGCGGGTAAACCGATACTCGCTCACATCATGGATGACCTTATCGAGGCGGGCATTGATCGGGTGACACTGATAACAGGTTATCTGGGGAAAGAGATCGTGGATTGGACCCGGGGCAGCTACTCCGACATAAGGGTGGACTTCGCCGTCCAGGAAACCACCGATGGTCTCGCTTCCGCCGTCAGACTCGCGGAGCCTTTCACTGATGATGGTCCCACGCTTGTTGTCCTCGGAGATACACTATTTACAGCAGACCTGACGACTGTGCTGGCAATCCCGAAGAACATGATCGCAGTGCACAGGGTGGAGGATCCGTCCCGATTCGGTGTTGTGCTTCTCGAGGGTGATAGTGTCTCAGGTCTTGTGGAGAAACCTTCGGAGTTCATCAGTGATCTGGCGATTGTGGGGGTTTACTCCTTCGTTTCAGGTCGAAGTCTCATGAATGCCGCCGCAAGACTGATGGATGAAGGAAAGAAGACGAGAGGGGAGTTCCAGCTCACAGATGCTATGCAGCTCATGCTCGAGGACAATATGCCTTTCGGAGTATTCGAGGTGGATGGATGGTACGACTGCGGCAAACCGGAGACCCTTCTTGAATCGAACCGTGAGATCCTCACTGCAAGCGGTGGCGCTGTACAAGGAACACTTGTTGACTCCGTTGTCATACCACCAGTTTTTATCGATGAAGGCGCAGTGGTTACCGCTTCCGTCATAGGACCATACGTTTCCATCGGCAGGGATTCGACCGTCGACCGCTGCATTCTCTCTGATACAACTGCCGGTGATCGTATCAAACTCTCCGGGCTCAATCTGACTGGAACCATCCTCGGCTCTGAGACTGAGGTGCAGAGGGACCCGGCGTCCCTGAATATCGGCGCTTCCTCCATCATCAGCATCTGAAACGCTGTGTGATATGACTTCCGGCCCCGTGGTCATCTATGCAGACTGCCTCGCAAACAGGGGGGGGACCGGAGTTTACACTCGAAGGCTGCTCAGAGGGATGTCTTCACTCGGGACCGAGGGAGTTCTTGCCGCGATCGATGGAGCTCTTCTTGCTCCCTCCAGGGCAGTGCTGGCGGAGCCGGATGTCACCGGCTGGAGGAAGACTCTCCGAGAACACCACTCTTTGAGAGGACTGGCTTCGGGTGTTTCTCCGGATCTTGTGCATCTTCCGGCGTTTTCCGGCAGACCTCCGCGCGGTGTACCTTATGTAATGACACTCCATGATCTTGCATTTCTCCGCAACCCCTCATGGTTCCCGAGGGTCCGATCACTTTACTACAGGCTCAGTTTTACA
>JAOZQW010000445.1 GCA_029932015.1 Candidatus Fermentibacteraceae bacterium | reverse complement strand
TCGCAGACTCGGAGATGATGCTGTCGGACATGACCCTTCTGGACAAGAGGTTGGCAAGGCTCCGAAAGGAGGGTTCGGGACGTTCGAGAGAAGCTCTCCTCCTGGAGAGGGTCTATGAATGGCTTGAATCCGGTACTCCCCTGAGGAAGATGAAACTTGACAGAGGAGAACTGGAAACCCTCTCACCCTATGCCCTTCTCTCTCTGAAACCTCTACTCGCTGTCTCAAACAGGATGGGGGAGCCGGTCACTCCCGAGGAGACGCTTGCCGAACTGTCAAAACAGCACGGCGCCATCGTCATACCGCTGGATGCGGGTTTTGAACTGGAGCTTGGAGCCATCCCCGAAGAGGAGCGCAGTGAATTTCTGGAATCAATGGGTTACGATGGATCCGGCCTGGAAAGGCTGATCAGAGCGGCACAGAATGCTCTGGATCTGATAGTATTCTTCACCAAGGGTTCGGATGAGGTCAGGGCCTGGCCGGTCAGAAGGGGCGCCACCGCCCAGGAGGCGGCCGGCGTCATTCATTCCGATATGCAGCGTGGTTTCATCAGAGCAGTCGTCATCAGCTTTGAAAGCTATATCGAGACACCTGATACTTCCAAGCTACGCGAGCGGGGTGAACTCAGGATCGAGGGCAAGGACTACATCGTTCTTGACGGCGATATAATGGAGATACGCTTCAGTGTTTGATCAGCTCTGAACAGGGGTCATCACTCTCATCGAACGCGATACTTTCCGCCATTCGTGCAGTATCTGACTTACTTCACCCGCACCGAGCAGTATCACGCACTCCCAGTACAGAAGGAAGAAAGTAGCCATAACGCTGGCCAGTGAGCCGTAGACTATACCCCAGCCGGGATGACTGATCGTTAGAATGTACAGATGAGTACCAAGCCAGGTGAAGACCGTTGCAATGATGGTAGCCGCACTTGCCTGAAGATTCCCGACTTTCCGGTTCGGAGCTGCTTTGTAAAGCATGAAGAAGAGCAGAACCGTGAAGGTCGTACCGAGTATTCCGGCTACACCTCCACCTGTCAGATGCCCGATAATCGGCCAATTGGAGACTATCTCTCCAATAGTGCTGTCGGTTATGAGTTTCGCCATTGCGGTGAAGATGATCGCCGCAACGAAACACAGGGCAACCAGGAGAGCCAGGAGAAAATCGTACAGCTTCCCGAGAACGATGTTCCTCCCCTTGGAAACTTCGAATATTGTATCAAAAGCTGTCCTGATAGTGCCGAAGAGCCTGCTGACCAGCCAGAGCAGAAAGAGGAACCCGATGATACCCGGGATACCTGTGCTGCCGGAGAACAATGTTGCCTCTATCTCAGCTTTGGTCGACTCGGGGATAAGCGGATTCGCTGTCTCCATCCACTCCTGAAGGCCCTGCTGAAGCTCACTGTCCTCCTGGAAGGCCAGACCGCTGAAAGTAACTATCAGAAGACCAAGTGGTAGAATTGTGATCAGGATATTAAATGACATGGCAGCAGCGGAGAAGAATACATGATCATCATTCCAGCGGTTGTACAGGCGCCGACCGAAGAATCTCAGGAAGAGCCAGACCCTTCTGACTGCCCTGCTGCAGGACTTCATGAGTATCGCAGGATCAAAACTCTTAAACCGAGATCGAAGCATCCCGCTCACTCTACCGTCACACTCTTGGCCAGATTGCGAGGCTTGTCCACATCGCACCCTCTGGCAACAGCAACGTGATATGAAAGCAGCTGAAGCGGGACAACTGTCAGCATGGGCACCATCAGGTCGGAGGCCTCGGGTACACTTATGACCCAGTCAGCAGCTT
>JAOZQW010000125.1 GCA_029932015.1 Candidatus Fermentibacteraceae bacterium | reverse complement strand
TAGGAACGATTGAGAATTGTGACAGCAGACCCGAAGTTGATGGGCTTCTCTTCCACTACAATCACTTCTGGGGTGACTACGGCAGGGTCCATAGAGGGCACAACTGGTACGATCTCGACATCCGAATAGTCCGGAACGATCCGTCCATTCGAAGCTGGAAGAGTGCCCAGAGCTTCAGGAAGGATGGAGAAAAACTCACTGTAGTGGACTCAGAAGCCTGGATATATCATTACGGCTGGGTCAGACACCCCAGAGTCATGAAACGCAAGAAGATCGCTCTCGACAGCCTGCATCATGACAAGTCATGGGTTAAGGATAACAATCCCGAGCCGGAAAAGCCCTGGGACTACGGCCCGCTGGACGGGATTCCATTGTTCCGGGGAACGCATCCTTCCGTCATGCAGAAGAAGATATCCGGAAAGGACTGGAAATCTGAGGATTTCTCAGACCCCGGGAATCCCCCAGACCACGAGCACCTCCGGCTTTCATGCAGGATCCACTCCGCTCTGGAGAGGCTCATCGGAAGGAAGATTGGCGGCTACAGCAACTGGAACCTGGTAAAATAGAACGGGAGTAAGGTGTCCCCATAACTAACTATAGATAAGTGTTATGCCCCATATCTCTGCCGTATCACAATCCTGTCCCAGATTGATGATTCCCCCATCCCTGTATTACCTCTTCCCTGTGCAGATAGCGCCAGACCATCGAGAAGAAAGGCAATCCGCACGGGTAGCTCCTGCTATCCATAAGAATGTGTATCGCTGCCCCGCCTGCCGCTCCGGCAAGAAAAGCTGAGCGGAGCAGCAATGCACCTGTAATAAAAGCAAGCAGCAGTTCGATACTGTGCAATAGTGGAAAATACCAGTGTGCCGGTACCCCCCGTCTGATGGAGAAGGCTCTCTCGATCTGACCTTCTGAACGGAAGAGACTCGATAGGAGCGCAGCTGGTCTCAGGGGCAGACCTGCCCTCGAATAGAGTCCGATATGATCGATGTCCATGAAGCCGCCGGCAAGAAGGAGTCCGGCTGCAGGCTCGGGACCGAAGAGTGCATATGTGCCGGCTGAAGCTGCAAGACTGACTGAAATGTGAGTTATTGCTCTCATGCCCGGAAATCTACCGGGGTGGGAATGACCGGACAAGCGGATAGTAGTAGAATACAATGCAGTATTTATATACCCCTCTGCCCGAAAGGATTCCAGATGTCCGTTCCATTTCTTGACCTGCACTCGCTTTACGAAGAGATCAAGGACGAGGTCCGACCCGAGTTCGATGAGATACTGGATTCCTGCTATTATGTACTTGGACCCAAGGTCGCTGCCTTCGAGGAGGCTTTTGCTGCGATAGCCGGGACGAAGCACTGTGTCGCTGTTGCCAGCGGGACTGCGGCGGTTCACATGATGATCTGGGCATCAGACCTGGAACCCGGAAGCGGAATCATCCTCCCGCCGAATACATTCACCGCATCAGCCGAGGGCATAGTTCTTTCCGGACATGTCCCCATCTTCGTTGATGTCGATAAAGGAAGTTATAACCTTTCACCTTCGAAGGTCGAGCAGTTCCTGAAGGAATGCGAGTCCGGCGGCCGACTGCTAGATCCCCGATCAGGTGCGGTTATCCGCGGCATCCTCGCCGTAGATCTCTACGGACAGCCAGCTGATATGGCTGCGTTCGAGGAGATCGCCGACCGGCATGGTCTCCTGCTCTTCGAGGACGCCTGCCAGGCACATGACGCATCAAGGGACGGAAGACCTGCGGGTAGTTTCGGCACTGCTGCTGCTTTCAGCTTCTATCCGGGCAAAAACATGGGTGCCTTCGGTGAAGGCGGAGCGGTTACCACTAATTCAGATGATCTCGCCCGTATTCTGAGAATGCTCCGGGATCATGGCTCGAGGGAAAAGTACTTCTATGATCTCATCGGTCACAACTACAGGATGTCCGCCTTCCAGGGTGCTGTGCTCGGTATCAAGTGCGGACACATCACAAGGTGGAACGATCAGCGGCGCCAGGCAGCGGCGAAGTACAATGAGCTCCTTTCAGGATTCCCGCTTGAACTGCCATCAGAGGATCCCGGTGTCAGACATGTCTACCATCTGTATGCAATGCACACGCCGGACAGGGATAAGCTGAGGGAGTTCCTCGGTGAGAGAGGCGTGGCATCAGGATTGCACTATCCATACCCGCTTCATACTCAACCGGCGTATTCGTACCTTGGAGGAGCCAAGGGTGATTATCCGAATGCTGAGTACAACAGCTCCCGCAACATCACTTTGCCGATGTTCCCCGGCCTGACAGAAACCCAGCAGATTGAAGTTGTGAACGCAATCGGGGAATTCTTCTCCAGCTAAGGAGCAGCTGTGCCACTGAAGCGTGGGTTCTTCCTGAACAGAATGTATTTCATCACGCTCATCCTGGTGGATTTCGTGATACTGGCCGTCGCTATTATTCTGTCAGTACTTCTGAGATTCGGCACTCTCAACACCAGTGCAGTACCTTTGTCGGCAATGGCCCTGACATGGGTCTTCTTCGCCATTCTCCAGATGCTGTTCTCGATGGTGGAGAACCTGTATGCCATACGAACCACGGTCAACAGGATGATGAACACATACAGGACGCTCAGACTCATTCTGATAAGTGCGTCAGCCTACATCATTATACAGTTCCTCACCCACTTCCCAGTCAGGATATTCGTGAGCAGCAGAATAGCGATACTGTTGTTCCTCCTCTTCTGGACAATTCTCAGCGTTCTGTGCAGGATCATCCTTGTCCCCTGGTTCTTTACTAATCTCCTCCGCCTTACACGTTTCGTCACTATCAGTACTGTGATATTCGGACCATCTGAAACTGGACTCCGGATCATGCGTGCCCTGAGCAGATCACCGATCAACCGACAGATACTCAAGATCAGGATCCATAGAGGCGAAGTGGCCGATGATCCCGATGCCCGTTTCGACCAGATCAGAGCAGTGATGAAGGAAACCGGTGCGGCCGAGTTCGTGATGATCTTCGATGATGAGGATTTCAGTTTCATCGCCAGGTTCTCCATGCATGCACGGAGGGCAGGCATCCCTTTCTCCATCTTTTCCTGGAGGATACCCGAACTCGGTTATTTCGATCCCTGGCTGAGCTTCAAGAACTTCGGAGCACTTACCTTCTACAGCAAGGAGTGGTCCCGCACCGCTGAAGGAGTCTGGCGTGCAATGGATATCATTCTCTCCTCGATCGGGATCCTGATCTTCTCCCCTCTTATGCTTATAATTGCATTGGCGGTAAAATTGACAAGTCCTGGGGGCGTGCTCTTCGAACAGAGCCGTATAGGACTCAACCTGAAGCCTTTCAAGTTCCTGAAATTCCGTTCAATGCGGAATGATGCCAACCAGAAGCGCCAGGAGCATGAAGCATACTTCCGGAAGTATGTCGAAGGTGCCGCTGCGGAGGGCGAGGGAGCGGAGAAGGTCTTCAAACAGGTCGATACCACTGCTGTAACGCCGATCGGGAGGTTCATCAGAAAGACCTCCCTTGATGAGCTGCCCCAGATGTTCAGTGTGCTCAAGGGTGAGATGAGCACCGTAGGTCCCAGACCCTGCATCGATTATGAACTGCAGTACTACGACAAGGACTGGCTGAGGCAGCGCTTCAATGTAAAACCGGGACTGACAGGAATCTGGCAGGTCTATGCACGGAGCCGCCTGGACTTCGAAAAGGCGCAGTTTCTCGATTTTGTCTATGTGATGTCAAGATCTGACGGAGTCAACATCAGACTGATACTGAAGACTTTCCCGGTAATGCTATTTGGTCGAGGCGGGATATAGAGTTCATCCCCTGTTCAGCTCAGTGGTGAAACACTCTTGTATTATCAAGCACCCAGTCAGCGATGATATCATCATCTGCAAGGTTTGCCACTTCAGTCAGCATCTCGAACATATCGCATTTCCTGAAGATGAGATCTGCCTCCTCAAGGCATACCTGCACCCCGCATACATCCCATCCGCCGGTAATGCTGTCCACAAGAGTAAAGAACACTCCACCGTAGTTCTTAAGAAGCGAATCACCTTCGGAAAGTGAGCCGGTCATGGTTACTACGAGCATGCTGTCATTCGTCTCGGCCGAGAGGACAGGAACACCGATCGACTGCAGATCCTCTACGATCCCTGCGGTACTGGATATCACTGCGGCCAGCACTAGTGCAGAAGCGGCTTTCAAGAGTTTTCCCTTTCGAATGAAGCAAATCACACCTTGAACAACAGGAACCTAATAGGATAACGATGAACATGACAGGTCGATGAGTGTCATTGAAAATCCAGCCCCTACTATCTATATTCCTTCTGTAATGAATCTGAATAGAATTAGCGTTACCGCTCTGCTTCTCGCGCTCCTCGCCTGGCCCTCGCATGGACTGGCAGTGGAGGAGTTCTCGCTTGATTTTCTCCTCGCTCTGGACAGAGAGGTTTCAGGATTGCTGGATGCCTATCTGGAAGCAGTTCCCGAATGCCCGGTCAGAGATGACACTCCCATCAGGTTATGGGTGCTGGATGCCGCATGGCTTCGAACTAAAGCAGTTCTGGACGAGGCTAAAGACATTGAGCATGATGCGGGTTCAGCGTTCCCTGTACGTTTCTGGGAGGTTTATCTGACAAGATCCAGGGAGTACCTGGAGGTCTTCGGTTCACTGCAGAGAAGATACCATGAGACCCCTCTCCCAGATAGCGCACTCTGTGTTCAGATGGAGCTAAGCATACTCGAAGCCGATTCCCTCTGGAGCATTGCTGAACTAAATCTGTTTGTCAGGCTTACGGAAGAAGGATACAATGAATGAGAAGAGAATTGAGGGCTCCTGGGACGCCAAGTCCGGTCTGGCGAGAATGCTCAAGGGCGGCGTCATCATGGATGTGGTTACCCCAGAGCAGGCACGTATTGCCCAGGATGCCGGAGCAGTCGCGGTCATGGCACTCGAAAGGGTGCCGGCTGATATCCGGATCGAGGGTGGCGTAGCCCGTATGTCGGACCCTGGCATAATTCGCAGGATTCAGGAAACTGTTGATATCCCGGTAATGGCCAAGTGCAGGATAGGACATTTCGTCGAAGCCCAGATACTGGAATCTCTCGAGATAGACTACATCGATGAGTCTGAAGTTCTTACACCCGCAGATGAGAACAATCATGTGGATAAGCACTCATTCAGCGTTCCTTTTGTCTGCGGTGCTACGAATCTCGGTGAAGCGCTCAGGCGCATCGGCGAGGGAGCAGCGATGATAAGGACAAAGGGTGAGGCAGGCACCGGCAATGTCGTGGAAGCTGTGAGACATGCAAGAGCTGTTCTCGGAGAGATCAAGCAGATTAAAGCCATGCCGCGGGAAGAATTGATGAGCACAGCCAAGTACATGGGGGCACCGTACGACCTTGTATGCCGCATACATGAGGATGGATGCCTGCCTGTCGTCAACTTCGCAGCTGGCGGAGTGGCGACACCTGCAGATGCAGCTCTCATGATGCAGCTTGGTATGGACGGTGTGTTCGTTGGCAGCGGAATATTCAAGAGCGGCGAACCAGCTAAGCGTGCAAGAGCAATTGTCGAGGCGGTCAGCCGCTTCGATGCACCGGAAGTCCTTGCTGAAGTATCCATGAACCTTGGAGAGGCCATGGTGGGGATCAATATCTCCACTCTTTCCGAGGATGAGCGGATGGCGGATAGAGGCTGGTAACCGCTATGTCACCGGTTGGTGTCCTCGCTCTCCAGGGCGGGGTCTCGGAACACTGTGCAATGACTGGATCGCTCGGGTTGGACACAATTCAAATTCGCACACACGAACAGCTCGAGGGCATCTCCGCCCTCCTTCTTCCCGGAGGTGAATCCACAACTCTGATATCACTGATGGACAGGTGGGGTCTGACCACACCTGTACGAGAACTCGGGCAGGCGGGACTCCCAATACTCGGCACATGTGCGGGAGCAGTACTCCTCTCGTCAGAAGTCTCCGAAGTGGAGCATGCCTGCACCCAGGAGAGCCTGCGTCTGGCATCAGTCAGGAGTGTACGAAATCGATTTGGAAGGCAGACCAGGAGTTTTATCAGGTATCTGAATATCAAGGGGCTTGATGCACCGTTCCCCGGCCTCTTCATTCGAGCACCTCTGCTTGAGCCACTGTCTGATAAGGTCGAGATCCTTGCTGAACTCTCGGAGGGACCGGTTCTTCTGAGGCAGGGCAATCTGTGGCTCTCGTCCTTTCATCCTGAGCTCACAACTGATACCTCCCTTCACAGGCTGTTCTTCGAGAGCATCGGCATCCTTCCTGGGAGAATATGATGCCCATATACGAGTATTACTGCGCTGACTGCAACACTATCTTCCAATTCCTGATTCGCGCTTCATCGGGAACTGAGATCGATGCGCCTGTGTGCCCCTCCTGCGGAACGGGCTTGAAAAGGGTGATGAGCAGCTTCTCAGTTGCCTCCTCGAGTTCCTCACCTGACGATATCGGAGATGATCCCATGCTTGCAGGACTTGATGAGGAGGATCCCAGGGCAATGGCCGGGGCGATCAGGCGTATGGCTGATCAGATGGGAGAGGAACTGGAGCCGGACATGCTGGAAGCACTGACGAGACTCGAGTCTGGTGAT
>JAOZQW010000444.1 GCA_029932015.1 Candidatus Fermentibacteraceae bacterium | reverse complement strand
AGGGAGATTTCATAGTAGCGAACGCCTCCTTCAAGCAGAGTCAGGTCAAACGTGTCGAGATTGATGGTCATGAACCGGTGAATTACTCAATGCGGAACTCATTCGCCAGGAGATCTCCGGGAGGAGCCATACTGGACATCGGTTTCTATAATGGTCAGACAGCTACAATGACCGATGTGACCATCGAGTGGTTCGATGACAGCTCGAGGGTCATCAGACGTCTGGATATGGACAGGATGGTCTGGAGCGATTCGATCTGGAACGCCATAAACGTTACTGACAGGGTCTTCGGTCCCTCAGGAGCTCTCATCTACACCGTCTCCGATACGCTTCCCGTACCGGAACTGGCCGAGACGCCAGCTGATATCGGAACACGTCAGAAGGCAACCGGGGAGATGAATATCTTCGAGCTCAGGGACTACATCGGGAGGATGGCAGCAGCAGGCGGTGATACAAGGGCGGATATGGTGGAGTTCTATCTGAAACTGCTTTTCCCGCTATCGAACCTGATAATGGTTCTCGTCGGCGCTCCGCTTGCTCTCAGGAGTTCCAGGGCCGGCAATGCATCAGGTGTTGGGTTGGCTATCCTCCTTGCCTTTATCTTCTTCTCCCTGCTCAGATTCGGTCAGACACTCGGGCACAAGGGAGCATTGCCGCCCCTGATCGCGGCCAGCCTTGCTGATGTCGTCTTCCTCATCATCGGAGCCTTCCTTCTTGTCAGGGCATCAAGGGCCTGACCGCCGCATTCCGGGTTCATCGATGAAGGCCTTATCTGGATCGCATACTCATTCTGTTCACTCGGGGAGACTGCCCGGAGTACGGCCTTGCATCCCTTCCTTTAGTATCGGCATATTCCCGATGGTTGTCAGTATCAAACCGGATTTCCAGTTCCGGGAACAGCTCCAGAAGACACAGGAGGTTTGAGATGCCAGAAAGAGTATTCAACTTCTACGCAGGTCCGGCCACGCTGCCCTATGAGGTGATACAGAAAGCCTCGAAGGGTGCAGTCAACTTCCAGAACCTGGGCATGTCCATAATGGAGATATCCCACCGTTCCGCACCATTCGACACCATGTTCAAGGAAGCCCGTAAAGACATGCTGGACCTCATGGGACTCTCCTGCGACGAGTACCGTGTTCTCTTCCTCGGTGGCGGCGCCAGCACTCAGTTCTGCTCTGTGCCTTTCAACTTCCTGAAGGAGGGGACGACTGCTGACTACGTCGTTACCGGCGGCTGGTCGAAGAAAGCTGTAAAAGAAGCAAAATTCTTCGGCAATGTCCATATTGCCGCATCAAGCGAGGATACTAATTTCAATTACATCCCCGAAAATTACGACCTCACGCCCCAAGCGGCATATGTTCACACTACCAGTAACAACACACTCGTTGGTACACAGATAAAGAACTTCCCCGTGACAGGTGACATTCCGCTCGTCTGCGATATGTCAAGCGACTTCCTCTCACGTGAGCTTGATTTCAACAAGTTCTCCCTTATCTACGCCGGAGCACAGAAGAATATCGGACCATCGGGTGTAACCGCGGTCGTCATCCGCAGATCATGGGCGGACCAGGCGCGCAAGGAAGTCCCGACCATGCTTGCATATAACACACATATTGCGAAGGACTCCCTTTTCAATACACCACCCTCCTTCCCGGTCTACATCGTGGGTCTCGTCTTGAAGTGGATAAAGGAGCAGGGCGGGCTCAAGGCTGTCGAGAAGGCAAATGTCAGGAAGGCCGGTCTTCTCTACTCCTACATCGATGATAGCGGCAACTACTACAACAGTACCGTTACCGATGCTGCGAGCT
>JAOZQW010000443.1 GCA_029932015.1 Candidatus Fermentibacteraceae bacterium | reverse complement strand
CGACGAGATCAAAGACCGGCTTCCCTCCCTCGATCCGCTCCTGCCTGTCCTCTCCGGCAGCCAGAATGGCTGCATGCAGTTCCGGATGCAGCGTCTTCACTCTGCCTCCCAGAAGCGAGCTTATCCCGGTGATGCTCTCAGTGGGAGTGGCTTCGATACCGGCAGTTTCAAGAGCAGCGAAGGTCCCTCCGGACGCATAAATCTTCCAACCCGCCTCTTTGAGTCCAGCGGCGAAGTCATCCAGACCCTTCTTGTTCCATGCGGATATGAGCGCAGTACGTCCGTTCTCACTCGTCATTCTCCACCATCCAAGTCCTTGCATCGAAGAAAGGGATTGTCTTTCGCTTATGATCAGTGCTCCGAACCATCTGACCTATTTTCATCATTGCAGAATCCCCAATTTTGGAACCCTCAAAGTATTTCCGAATCTCTTCATATGTCACACCCATCTCCCCCTCATCACTCTGACCGGGCCAGAGTCCTGCGGAGGGTACTCTACTGATCACCCAGTCGGGCAGTCCAAGGGCACTCGCAAGCAAGACGACCTCGTCCTTGTATAGTCTCGCTATCGGCTGGATGTCGGCAGCGCCATCCCCCCATTTGGTCCAGTAGCCGACCATATATTCTGAATAATTGGATGTCCCCAGAACGAGTCTGCCTGCCGAATGTGCATACAGCATGGCCATTCGAAGCCTGGCCTTGATGTTTGCATTCACGAGGGTATTGCTCCTGTCAAAGCTCCCGGCGGTGATGAATCCCTCCAGAACATCCTGAAGGTCAATAATGGAATAGGATACACCAAGATGCTCAGCTGTGCGAATACCGTCAGCAGTATCCTCCTCGGAGTTGCCGCAGGGCATTACGAGACCGAGGACGGAATCCGGATCAAGAGCTCTCGATGCGAGAGCCGCAGTGACCGCGGAGTCAATTCCTCCGCTGAGACCGAGAACAACACCATTGCTCCCGGCAGCATTCACTCTGTCCCTGATCCATGAAGCGATGGCTGATGCCAATTCTCCGTAATCCAGTTGCTTCAGCGCTCCCATCATTCTGATTCCGCCGGACCTCTGGAAGGCCTTCCCACCGGACTCAGGGTAACCCTTCTCTCCAGCACATCGACCGAAACCACTCGAACCTCTACTATTGAACCATCCCTGAAAGGACCGCCGGCCTCTCCGAAGGCTATACCGGCCTTCCTTATTTCACCCGCAGGAGCAAGACCCTCCAGAGGAAGATCATCGAACCTGACAAATATACCGAAACGCTTGATCCCGCTCACCACACCTGAGAAGCTCTCACCAATGTGTCTTGACAGCCATACGATGGCCATGAGTTCCATTGCATCCCGCTCTGCGCCCTCAGCGTTACGCTCTGTCCTGCCGCATGAATCGGCCAGAGAGTTAATGTCGCCCGGAGGAGTCGGCATTCTGCCTTCCTCGATCATAGCCAGAACCTGATGAACCAGGAGATCGGGATATCTCCGGATTGGGCTCGTGAAATGCATGTAACTCCTGAGTGCAAGTCCGAAATGTCCGATATTGGACGGACTGTAAACGGCCTTGCTCAGCGAGCGGAGGACCGCCTCCCTCACGAGATCCTCCAGCGGAGATCCGGCAAGCCTGTCGAGCGCTTCTCTAAGAACGGAAGGATCCCTCACCCTTCCCCCGGGCAGACGGATGCCGAGCTCCTCGAACCTCGATGCAAGGATCTGTTCTGATTCAGGGACAGGATCATCATGTACCCTGTAGAGGACCGGCAGACCTGACCAGGTGCAGTGATCGGCAACTGCCCGATTCGCTTCAACCATGAAATT
>JAOZQW010000124.1 GCA_029932015.1 Candidatus Fermentibacteraceae bacterium | reverse complement strand
TGGACTCATGCGCTGCATGGACAAGTACGGTATGAACTTCTCCGATCGTACTCACCTCAGGCTTTACGTACGGGTTACAGGCAGTGCCCAGAACGGGAATATCTACCTTGATCTCGGGGAGCGGATCAGTGAAGACACCTACTGGCTGGAGCGAACTGCAGGAGTTCTCGTCAGACGCTCGAATGGAGAACTGGATACGGAAGATCAGGACCGTAACGGTATCCTGGCCAGCGACGAGGACAGGGGACTGGACAACCTCTGGGACGAGTACGAGGATCCCGGTTCCAGCGAGTCTGATCCGAACAGGGACAACTACGAATACAACAGCAGTGAACCGCCATCCACAAGATACGACAGGATCAACGGAACACAGAGCAACAGCCTTCTGGATACAGAGGATCTCAATGGCAACGGTACTCTGGATCTCTCCAATTCGTTCTACAGAATAAGCATACCTGTTGATAACCCGGAATACATCGTTTCCGGGCCGAACGAGAATGGATGGATGCTGATCGAGATCCCTCTCGATGATACAACTCTTGTCACTGTTCCTGATTTCGTATCGAGCCAGCCGACCTGGGAGAAGATCTCCTATGCCAGGATATGGGTGGATGGATTCACAGGTCCTGATACAGTCCAGATACATGATTTCTCTGTGGTCGGCAACAGATGGGAGCAGATGGGAGTCTCCAATATCGATTCGATCGGAACTCCGATCCTCCCCAATGAGCAGTTCCTTGTCTCCACAGTTAATAACCGAGACAATCCTGATTATGCCGCTGACCCTCCGCCAGGAGTGGATCCCGGCAAGGATGAGTATGGTGATCCCCGCCTGGAGCAGTCTGTCTCGCTTGAAGCCGTTGAGCTTGAACCAGGGCATAGGGGACTGGCGGTACAGAGCTTCTACAGCAGTGAGGATTACACCGGATATCGAGAGCTCCGGCTGCTTGTACATGGGGATGGAGTCCAGGATGCTGACCTGATATGCAGACTTGGTACTGACAGTCTGAATTACTACGAGATAGGGACTCCTCTTACTTCAGGCTGGCAGATCCTCGATGTCGATCTGCAGGAACTGGTGGACCTCAAGGCGCGGAAGGATGAGCTGGGAGTTCATTTCCTACAGGAAGGAGAGCATGCTGTCCGGGGCTCTCCGAATCTGGCCTCTGTGATGCAGTTGAGCCTGGGTGTGGAGAATCATTCGAGCCAGATCATCTCTACAACCGCCTGGGTGGATGATATCACCCTGAACAGCGCATGGAGCGAAACGGGCACTGCCCACAGGGTCACGGTTGGTGTGGGACTTGCCGATCTCCTTTCTATGACAGGTGACTACAGAGAGGTGGATGCCGATTTTCACGGACTTGGCAGCAGTGCCGGTCAGGGGCATACATCAACGACCTGGTCAACCGGAGCTACAATGAACCTGGACAGATTCACACCTCCCCTCTGGGGACTCTCCGCTCCGGCTACCTTTGCCTGGTCACTGGGAGTCTCCAAGCCGCGTTTTCAATCCGGTTCCGATTTCAGGTTGGACGATGAGGAGGCCTACGAGCAGCGGACCGAGAACAGGAGCTGGAGAACAGGATTCCAATGGAGGAAAACCAGCAGTTCTGAAGGATGGCCAGGCCGCTATATGATCGACCCCTTCAGGTTCCAGCATACTTACGGCAGGGGTTTCGGAATGTCACCAATAACAAGGGACAGTTCGAGTTCCGCCTCTGGAACCCTATCCTACGATGTGGGACTGGGCAGGATGCAGCTTCTGACTCTTCCGGTGATCGAGTTCCTCCGGTTCAGACCCACCAGGTTAGCATGGACCCTCTCAAGAAGCAATTCGTGGGACACACGCTGGAGCCTTGCGAACGATGACACGGTTCAGACCAGATCAACAACGCTCGAGACACTATCCTCGAGCGGGTCACTTTCCTTCAATTTCTGGAAAGGCTTCACCGCCAGCGGTTCACTCGGGCTGGTAAGGGATCTCCTCTACCCGTGGGAGGGAGATATCGGACTGAATGTCGGGAGGGAGATATCAAGAAACCAGAATCTGAGCCTCTCGCAGGATATCAACCTGTTCGATTACCTGAAGCCCAGATTTTCCTATGATGCGCAATACGGATCATCCAGACTTGCTCCACACACCGCATCCGGAGCTGATTCGCTGGGACTTCCGAGATTCTCGGTGACCTCGACGAAGAGACTCAATCTGAGAATTGGACTGGTCCACACCATCAGGAGTCTTGCCCGGCTGAGAGATGAGAGGCTGGATGAAGAGGCTGTCCCGGGTAGTCCCCGATGGTTCCTTGTAAAACTGGAGCGCTGGGCCAACATGATAACAGACCCTACCATCACCTATTCAGTCACCGAGGGAAGTGAGTACAGGGACATGACGGGTTATCCCGGATGGCGCTACCAGACCGGGCTTGAACCTGAGTTGGATGATACTGTTCCCTGGAACAGGAGCAGGAGCCGAAATCTGCAGGTTTCGGGAGGGTTCCGACCTGTATCTACAATGTCCATCCATCTGGAGTACGGATCATCAGACTCCAGAACCCTGTATTCAGGTTTCTGGAACAGGCAGCGATCCAAGACCTGGCCATCTGTATCCGTATCCTGGTCCGGCCTGGCCAATCTCGCCGGCCTGGACAGGATACTCAGCACAGGGACCATCTCAAGCGGCTACAGGATCGAAACAAATGAAAGCGGCAGATTCGAGGAAGAAGAATACACTCCCACCAGTGAGACACAGGCTAACAGATGGGCTCCGCTGATCAGTATCAACTGCACTCTCAAGAACGAGGTGCAGATTACTTTCACTGATAACTTCACCAATACTGTCACCAGGAATTTCACAGGCACGCAGGCAGAGACGAGCAGCAGAAGCAGCAGTGCACAGTTCAAGATACAGTATGCCTTCAGCGCTCCGGGAGGCTTTTCAATTCCACTGCCTCTCCTCAGCAGCCTCAGGATACGTTTTCAGAGTGATCTGACCACCAGCCTGAATATCACGCGGACAAGGACCGTCAGTGAGCTCAAAGGTGCAGGATTCGGTAGCCAGCTCCAGACCGACAGGGAGGAGTGGCGTATCGAACCGGCTCTAAATTATGACTTTGGTGCGGTCACTGCAGGTCTCACCGGCATCTTCGGATGGAAGACGGACAGAGTGAACTCCCTTTACGATCAGCGCGATACTGGTATGAACATCTGGGTGAGGATAAACTTCTGACGGAGACGTTGCAAACAGCCGAGCCGGACTGGTCATGACCTCTCATCATGTTTATGCTTTCGCGTACAATCCTGGGATGCGGTTTATGCTGGAGAAGGACGACTCCCTGAGCGGTATCCCTGTGGACGGATGAGAGTAAGCAGTCCCGGGCTCTGAACAGCTTGCCTGCCGATGGTCGGTTTAAGTATTTCAGCCTGGTATGGAGGCTAAATGAACGCTAAACTCGGACAGCTACTCCTCGATTCCGGGATCATCACCGACAAGCAGCTCGAAGAAGCATTGACCCTTCAGGGCAAGGATGGCGGAAGACTGGGATACCACCTGGTCAACATTAATGCGATCTCCGAGCCTGACCTCAATCAGTATCTGGCAAGACAGCAGAGTATCGATGCCATCAATCTTGATGAGACTGAAGTCGATCCAGATGTGCTTGCACTGATTCCATCTGAAATCGCCTGGCGCTATGAAGTCATTCCTCTTGAGCGCGATGGGCGAACACTTGTTGTAGCAATGACGGACCCGCACAATCTCTTCGCGGTGGACGACCTCAGATTCTCACTCGGTATGGAGATTGAACCTCATATCTGTGCATCCAGCATGGTCAGGAGAGCCATTTCCAAGTTCTATAAAGAGGGTGAGGCGATAGTTCCGGTCGATGGGGACGATAAGGCCGGCGGCACGATAGACACTTCTCTCGTAGAGGCTTCAGGTGAAGCTGATGAAATGACCGAGATGCTCATCGGTGACGAGGTCTTCGAGTCGATGATAGTTGATGATGATGATGATGATGAGATCGATGAGGAAGACCTTTCTCTCGAACTCTCCGACTCCCCGGTGGTCAAGCTGGTAAACAGCCTTATCGCCGATGCGGTCAGGAGGGGAGCGAGCGATATTCACTTTGAACCTTTCGAGCGCTTCGTCAGGGTCAGATTCAGAATCGACGGTGTTCTGCATGAAGTGATGCGTCCCAGCAGGAGGTATCGCTCAGCTATGGTCTCCAGGCTGAAGATCCTTGGAGGTATGGATATCGCCGAGCACAATCTGCCCCAGGACGGCAGGCAGAAGGTCCGTGTGGGTGACAGATTCGTGGACATGCGATTGGCGACACTTCCCACTCTCTTCGGCGAGAAGGTGGAAGTCAGGCTTCTGGACCGCTCCACGGTGTTGCTGGACCTTGACACACTCGGATTCGAAGAGGAGCCTCTGAAAGAGTTCCGCAAGTCCATCATCCGACCTTTCGGCATCGTTCTCGTCACAGGTCCTACCGGCTGCGGGAAAACCACAACACTCTACTCCGCACTCACCGAACTGAACCATATCAGCGTCAACATCATGACTGCCGAGAACCCAGTTGAGTTCAATCTTAAGGGTATCAATCAGGTGCAGATGAAGGAAGAGATCGGACTTACATTCGCAAATGCGCTCAGAGCATATCTGAGGCAGGACCCTGACATCATCATGGTTGGAGAGATAAGAGACAAGGAAACCAGTGAGATCGCTATCAGGGCAGCCCTGACCGGTCACCTTGTTCTCTCGACAACCCATACGAACGATGCGCCCAGTACGATCAACAGGCTGATAGATATCGGAACCGAGCCCTTCATGCTCAGCACATCTCTCGTCTGTGTCGCTTCCCAGAGGCTCATCAGAAAGCTCTGCCCCCAGTGCAGAACGGAAATAGACATTCCTTCCGAGACTCTTCAGGAGGCCGGCATCGATCCCGAGAGATTCAAGGATGTCACCTTTTACGAGGGAACAGGCTGCTCTTACTGTAACAACACCGGCTACAAAGGCAGGATGGGCATATTCGAGGTTATGACCATTGATGAGGAACTGCGCCAGCTCATTGAGAGTGACGCGAACAGCATTCAGATCGAAAAGGCTGCGCTGTCCAAAGGTATGATCAACCTCAGGGAGGCCGCACTCAGGAAACTGGAGCGCGGGGAGACATCCTTCGAAGAGGTTATCAAGGAAACCATCGCCAGCTTCTGACAAGGGGGGATCTTGCTCAACAGACTCGCAATGATGCTCCTCGAATCCGGTATGGTGACTCGAGAGCAGATCGATGATGTAGAGAGGGAATACGGTCCGAGTGAGATCGACCTCGCTGATCAGCTCGTCGCTTCCGGCATTGTGCCGGAGGATCTTATAACAGAGTTTCTTGCCGAGATATATTCCGTTGAGCCGATCTTCCTTAACGAGGTGGAGATCGACTCCACCATGATCCAGAGATTCCCGGAGGAGCTGGCAAGGAAGTTCCTCATTATGCCGGTGAAGGAGGACCAGGACTTCTTCTACATCGCAATGGGGTCTCCCGGTGACCTTTATGCTATCGATGAGGTCAAGTTCAGTGTCGGTAAGGAAGTGATGGCGTGCGCATCAGCACCTGCGGCCGTCCGCAGGGCTCAGGACGATCTCTACGGCAAGGTGGATGACCTTGTTTCGGTTGAGGACCAGCTTACCGACTACGACGAGGACGTCGATGACCTCGAAGTCGTTCACAGCCTGAATGCCGATGAGGATGAGGAATTCGATGAAGATGGTCTTGATGAGGAATACGGAGGTTCTGCCGATGGACCGGTCGTCCGGTTCGTCAGTGAGCTGATAGCCAGAGCGGTCCGCACTGAGGTCAGTGACATCCATGTGGAGCCCTATGAGCGCTTCCTCAGGATCAGATACCGCAGGGATGGCTCATGCTTCCTCGTCAGAAGGCTCCCCAAGAACATCCAGCCACAGATCATCAGCAGACTCAAGATAATGGCCAGGATGAACATTGCTGAGAGACGGAAGACACAGGACGGCCGTATCAAGGCGAAGATCGACGGCAGATGGATCGATTTCAGGGTCAGTGCTGTCCCAACTGTTAACGGTGAGAAGATCGTCCTCCGTATCCTGGACAGGGGAAGTCTGGAGTTCGATCTCCGTATGCTCGGTTTCCCCGAGGATGCGCTCTCTGTCTTCATGCGGGGGGTGAACTCCCCGTACGGGATCGTTCTCGTTACCGGACCTACCGGAAGCGGCAAAACAACTACTCTCTATTCCGCTTTGAGTTCACTCAACACGACTGATGTTAACATTCACACCGCTGAGGAACCAGTGGAATACAGCATCGAGGGTCTCACTCAGACGCAGATCAACTTCGGGATGGGGTATAATTTTGCTGCGGCTCTCAGGGCCATCCTTAGACATGACCCGAACATCATCATGGTCGGGGAGATCAGAGATTTCGAGACAGCTACCATCGCGATAAAGGCGGCCCTTACGGGACATCTCGTCTTCTCAACTATACATACCAACGACGCCCCCAGTACGGTGAACAGGCTGGTGGATATCGGTATCAAGCCTTTCCTTGTTGCTTCCGCGGTGAGAACCATTATGGCCCAGAGACTCGTGAAAAGGATTTGCAGCCACTGCAAGCAGCCGCATGAGTACACCGAGGAGGAGTACCTGA
>JAOZQW010000123.1 GCA_029932015.1 Candidatus Fermentibacteraceae bacterium | reverse complement strand
CGCCTATATCCTCAGATCCTTCATTCCTCCATGCTCTGGATACTCCTGTGGGACAGGGAATGATGGAGTTCCTGCCGATCGTGATATCCTGCCCGCCTGCGGTCAGTATTCCTTCTCCCTCAAGGACGAGGAATACTACCTCAAAGGGCATCGTATGCTCTCCCATATCCCCCCCGGGAGGAAGACGGAAGTGAACAAGTCCGAAGCGTTCGTCATCCCTGAGCATCACGGCGTCCAGAGGTCCGGCGCCCGGCACGCCGGGCGCCTTTCCAATGTAGAGTACTTCCATCACTCAGCTATTCCGGGGACTAGCCCAGGATAGCCTTCAGGTCCTCTTCAACCGTGGTGGTCGGCTTGATGTCGAAGAGATCGACCAGCACGGAGAGAGCCGCAGGGGTAAGGAATGCAGGAAGACTCGGTCCGAGCCTTATGTCCTTTATTCCGAGGTGAAGGAGCGAGAGGAGAATGGTGACGGCCTTCTGCTCGTACCAGCTGAGTACCATTGAGAGCGGGAGGTCGTTCACACCGCACTCGAATGCTCCAGCAAGTGCTACGGCTATCTGTATGGCTGAGTGGGCATCGTTGCACTGCCCGATATCAAGAAGCCTGGGGATTCCGCCGATATCGCCGAACTCCAGCTTGTTGAAGCGGTACTTGCCGCAGGCGAGTGTGAGGATCACGCAGTCGTCTGGAACAGCCTCGGCGAGCTCGGTGTAGTAGTTTCTGCCGGATTTTGCTCCATCGCATCCGCCGATGAGGAAGAAGTGCTTGATGGCGCCGCTCTTCACTGCCTCGATAACCGTCGGAGCCACGGACATGACCGCTGCATGCCCGAAACCGATCGTTATCTTCTTCTCGGGTACGTCTTCGGTGAAGCCGTCGGCTGCAAGTGCAGCTTCAATGACCGGCGTGAAGTTCCTGTCATCGATGTGGGTAACTCCAGGCCACTGAACGAGACCGCATGTGAATATCCGATCCCAGTATGTGACCTTGGGCTTCTGGATACAGTTGGTGGTCATAAGAATAGCACCGGGGAATTCATCGAACTCCCTCTGCTGGTCCTGCCATGCGCCGCCATAGTTTCCGGCAAGATGGGCGTACTTCTTCAGGCCGGGATAGGCGAGCGCGGGAAGCATCTCACCGTGGGTGTAGATGTTGATGCCCTTGCCCTCGGTCTGCTTGAGAAGTTCCTCGAGATCCTTCAGGTCATGTCCGGAGATGAGTATTGCCTTGCCCCTGACAGGTGTAACAAGCACCTGGGTAGGCTCGGGATCGCCGTAGGTTCCAGTGTTTGCCCCATCAAGAAGCGCCATGACCTTCAGATTCACTTCGCCGACCTTGAGTGACATGCCGAGGAGTTCCTCAATAGTGTGTGTTTCGGTAAGGAAATCAAGCGCCTCGTGGAAGAAGGCAAAGATGCTGTCATCGGTATGTCCGAGGATTATCGCATGATCGACATAAGCAGCTGAGCCCTTCAGTCCATATGTGATGAGCTCCTGAAGTCCTGTTACGTCCGGTCCGGCACTCTCGATTCTTTCGGATATGGAGATGACTTCAGCAAGTTTCATCCTCTCCTCGGTATCGGAGGGTAGCTCGTAGGATGCTGCCCCGGAAAGAAGTTCCGGTGCGGCGCCTTTCGCCTTGCAGGCATCAATGTAAATTGCCTTCGTACTGTTACGAACCTCTATGCCCCTCTGTACAAGAGTGAGAAGATTCGCTGGATCGAAGTTCACATTTGTAACAGTAGTGAAAAGAGCCTCCGTCACAAACACGTCAGCTTCAGGTGTTGCAGCACCCATTGCTCTGGCCCTGTGCGCCCACATTGAAACACCTTTGGCGGTATAGATAAGCAGATCCTGCATCGCGGCGGTATCCGGGTCCTTCCCGCAGACACCGAACCGGTCACAGCCGGTTCCCTTTGCGGTCTGTTCGCACTGGTAGCAGTACATCCTTTTTCATCCTCCATCTCTGCTGCCCGGTAGCACGAGGACACCGTTCCTCATGCTCCATAAGCAATTCTAGTATTTCAGATCCAATTATACGAGTGGCTGAATTCCCGTCAAGCCCATGCATCCTCATTCAGCAGGTATCGTGAGACCTTGACATTTTAGTATTCTATTACTAATTTTCCCAGTATCCAAGGAGGTTGCATGCCGTCACCAGTCGCAATTCCGGAAACAGTTTCGCTTGCCTTCCATGCTCTGGGGAAACTGGCCGCAATGGAGGGTAAGTACGTTCACCTGGAGGACCTGCTCGTGAGACCGGGGTCTCTCGACCATCTGTCGAAAGTACTCCAGAAACTCACGCGGGCAGGACTGATCGAATCAAGGAGGGGACGGAACGGTGGTTTCAGGATGGCACTCAGGGCATCTGACATCAGACTCATCGACGTCTGGATAGCTCTTGAGGGTTCCTTCCTTACTAATTCCTGTACACTCTGCGGGAACGGATGCCCACTCCCCTCCTGCGTATTCGGCACAGTGCAGGAAGAGGCCTCGGGTATGATAAGAGAGTACTTTACCAGGAGAACTGTTGCCGATCTAGGCGAACTGTTCAGAAAGGAAATGAAGTGAGTGTTCTACAAAGGAGCATAATCAGGATCGACGAGGAGAAGTGCGACGGCTGCGGCATTTGTGCGAATGCATGTCATGAAGGCGCCATTCAGATCATCGACGGCAAGGCGAAGCTGGTGAAGGAATCATATTGCGATGGACTCGGTGACTGCATCGGACCCTGCCCGAGAGATGCGATAACCATCGAAGTAAGGGATGCTGAGGAGTACGACGAGGAGGCCGTCAAGGTTCACATGAAACTGATGGCAATGCAGACTGCAGGTGATGCACCAGGCTGTCCTTCATGTCCTGGTTCCGCGATAAGGGCAATGGAGCCTCCTGTTTCCGAGCCTGCATCAGACGCCACGACCCCTTCGATGCTCACACACTGGCCGGTTCAGATAATGCTGGTTCCCCCCACAGCCCCGTTCCTGCAGGGAGCCGATCTGCTTGTCGCCGCGGACTGTGTTCCATTTGCATATCCGGACTTCCACAGTACATTCATCCGCGGAAGAACTGTCCTCGTAGGATGCCCCAAGCTGGATGATGCTGCTCACTATCTGGAGAAGTTTACGGCTATGTTCAGAATGAGCGATATCAAGAGTGTAACGGTCACATATATGGAGGTTCCCTGCTGCGGAGGACTGATTGGACTGATCAATCGGGCCATTGCCGCTTCAGGGAAGAACATACCTCTGAGATTGGTAAAAATAGGTATCGGTGGAGACATACTCGAGGATAAGCGCTAACAGACCGCACCCTCGAAAATGATTTGCTATGGAACTATTTCCTATCAATTTGGTATACTTTCTGTTCTACTGAAGTCGAACCCGAAGGCGAGTCGGACTGATGATCGGAGCAGCAGCGATCCTTCTGATGCTGGCAGTGGAAGCAGAGATTCCCGGCAGTATTGAACTTTCGCCGGGTGCGCTATGGGAATACGCAGGGGAGAATTCGTATTCACTTGAAGCCCTCACTGAGAGCTCAATCTCAGCCGATTTTCTCGCTGATGCGGCTGGACGCCTTCCTGACCCGACGCTCCGTATTGCCCTCTCTCCCATCCCCGTCGAGACGAGGAACGGTCCAGTCGGGATGACCTTGACCGCTCATCAGATGATCCCATGGCCGGGGCTTCTCTCAGCGCAGAGAAATGCTGCCGAACTGGCTCTGGACCTGGCTGAACTCGATTCGGAGATCGGGGGCTGGACCCTTCGAGTAGGACTCACATCTCTCTGGGGTGATATGTACACAACCAGAATGGAGATCGAGTATCTGAAGGGTCAGCTGGACAGGCTTGATGCCCTGCTGGTCGTGGCTGCAGGTGCATACGAGACCGGCACCGGGAACATCACGGATCTTCTTCTACTCGAGAACAGAATGGCACTGACGGAAGTACATCTCTCCTCCCTGGAACTGGAGAGCACTTCACTGGAGCAAGCCATGAACTCAATGCTTGGCCGACCTCTGCAGGAGCCCTTCCACTGGCCGGACAGTCTTCCCTCTCCCGAACATCTCAGCCCTCCGGAGGCAGCTGATGATGCCGCCATGCGACCGATGGTCAGAGCCAGTGAACTCCTGATGGAGCGCTCTGAGGCATCGGAGAGGCTGGCTGCAGCACGCCTGCTGCCCTCTCTTGAGATGGGTGCCACATGGTCATTCATCGATCATCCTTCTGTCGAAATGGGAGCAGTCGACCCCGGCAGGGATGCTCTGATGCTCTTCGCGGGGTTCAGCCTTCCGCTCGGATGGAGCGGCGCCGCTGCCGGAAGAGATGCACAGGCCCACTCAGCGGCGGCTGCAGCACTCGTTCGTATGCAGACCGTGAGTGATGCAGCTTCAGCCAGATCAGAACTCGATTCCAGTCTACAGAGCCTCCTCATGGAATACGCGGCTTATGAATCCATCATTGTTCCGAACCTCGAATCACTCCTCCTGGTTCGCGAAGGAGAGTGGGTGACCGGGCTGGTGACCCTGGACCGTCTGCTGGATTCGGAAGATCAGTTATACGCCGCAGGGCTTCGAATTGAGACGGTCTATTCAGGAATAGTTGAGACAGTTGTTCAGATAATGGCCCTGGAGGGCCTTGAACCAGAGAGAGGAGAATTCCTATGAGACTCAAAGAACTCAGATACGGAGCGACTTTCGCAGCTCTCTTCATGGCGGCTGGACTCATCGCCGGGATTGCAGGCTGCGGTGAAGAGGCTCCTGTGGATTCCGCAGAGCCGGTCACAGAAGATACAGTGCTGGTTACAGAAGCGACAGATGAAGTCCCCGAAGGGATCATCGACCTGAAGAATACCATCTGCCCGGTGATGGATCTCGAGGTTATGGATGGGCAGTTCGTGGACTGGGAAGGCTTCAGGGTTCACTTCTGCTGCGCAGGCTGCGATCAGACCTTCCTTGCCGCGCCAGAGGATTTCCTGCCTGTTCTCGCAGAAGATGCAGCTGTCGCCGCCAGGCTCTCCGGGGCAGTCGAAGCAGGGCACACTTCGGACGGCACCGAGTGTCCCGCCTGCGGTGAAGTCGAATGTGTCTGCGAAGGAGTGCATGAGGAATGCGCCGCCTGTGGTGAAGTCGAATGTGTCTGCGAGGGAATGCATGAAGCCTGCGCCGAGTGCGGCGAGGTCGAATGCGTCTGCGAGGAGATAACTGAAAGCTCCCCCGACTGCCACTGACCTGGTCGGAAACTGACGGGAGTATAACGTGGAACCTTTGGGACGTAACCGCACTCGAAACAGGAAACGCTGGTACTGGGCAGTCGGTATATCCATTGCCCTGCTGGCTGCATTTGTCGTCCCGAGGTCCTGGCTCTTCGAGGATGCATCGGATAACCATCAGCATGACGGAGATGCACCTGAGCAGAACTGGGCATGTCCCATGCTGTGCGTGATGCTGGATTCCCCGGGGATCTGTCCGGTCTGTGGAATGGATCTAGAGCCGATAGAACTGACTGGTGACGAAGTCGTGCTGTCGATGCATGATCAGGAGATGATCGACCTGACGCTTGCCGAGGTCGAATGGAGATCACTCCACAGAGAATTCACTCTTCCCGGACAGATGGATTTCGACCTCTCCGGGGTCTACACGGTGACTGCGTGGACGGGCGGGAGGATCGACAGACTCCATGTGACCGAGCCGGGTCAGCTGGTCAGCGAGGGGCAGGTTGTCGCGGAGATCTACTCACCAGAACTCTATTCAGCTCAGCAGGAGCTCTTGGCACTTGCCGCCAGTGAAGGTCTTCAGGGGAGCCGGGTTCAGCTCGCTCGGGAGAAGCTCAGACTTCTCGGCATGTCGAACTACTCAATAGATGCGCTTCTCTCGCGTGGACAGGCCTCAACAAGTTCATCCATAGCTGCACCAGCTTCAGGAAACGTCACATCGATCTCGGTCAGCGAGGGGCAGTATACCTCTCAGGGTTCCGTACTGCTGGAGCTTGCAGATCTCTCCACCGTCTGGCTCACGGCATTCGTAACGGAGGACTATATCGATGCGGTCGTTGTAGGTCAGGAGGTCAGCTTCATACTGGATTCCAGACCGTCAGCTTCGTACTCGGGTGTTGTGGATCTGATTGAACCCTTCTTCGCCGGCTCCGCTGCTGCTGGGAATGTCAGGATATCCCTTCAGAATCCTGCTGGGGATTTCCTTCCAGGGCAATCTGCATCCGTTACCTTCTTTGACGGCAATGGAGATACTCCCGTACTCTCGATCCCAAGGAGCAGCGTCCTGAGACTCGGCCAGCGGTCCGTTGCATACCTGCTTACCGGACCGATCGGTCACAGGATGTCTGAAGATGGGCTCATCCGTGTTGAAGAGGCCAGGTTCAGACCGGTAGAGATAGTCCATGGCCCGCTGTCAGCCGACAGTACAGGTGTACTATACTATCCCGTCTACGAAGGTCTGGCTGAGGGTGATCTCATCGCTCTGCAGGGAGCCTTCCTCATTGACTCCCAGGCCGAACTGCTGGGGCTCCCTTCGCTTCTATCTCCGGATGCGGACGCCCAGAGCGGTCGATGATGCGTCGACTCATAGAATGGTGCCTGGATAATACGGTTGTTGTCATCATGCTTGCCGCTGTGGTCGGCGGAGCTGGTATCTGGGCTGTCAGGACCATTCCGGTCGATGCATTCCCCGATATATCCGAGA
>JAOZQW010000442.1:674-1827 GCA_029932015.1 Candidatus Fermentibacteraceae bacterium | reverse complement strand
TTCTGGTGAGAACCTGCTCATCAGGAAGGGTAAGATCAGTGAGAAGCGTAAGCTCATCCGTCTGATCGAATGGCTCCTCTCCCATCTCAATGGTTCTGGTCAGGACTTCAAGCTCTTCCTCTCCTACAGCTCCGATTGCCTCAAATGTGCGCATTTCAGGGATGATGAGCATCGAAGTATTCTCGTTGTAGGCCTCCTGAATCTCTTCTTCAGTCGGTATAAGACGAGGTCCGATAACCTGCTCGTAATAAATGTCGAGTATGCGACCATTCACCCGCTGCTCAACAGTGGCCACTATATCAGGAAGAGTGTCATAACCCAGGATACGTCCCTCCAGAGCCATGATATCATACAGTCCCAGCATCCAGCAGTAGCCTTCCACCCACTCCGGGTTGGTCGGCTCTCTGGGCATCATGGGTGGGAGGTTGCTGATATTCTCAACCAGTGAATGCAGACTCCTCGACCCTCCATCGAAAGTATAGGCGCTGGAGGTGAGTTCTTCCTCTGAGTACGGCATGTACTCACCTGTATCATCCACTGCATGTGAAGCAACCAGAGAGGGAATATCCTCCATTATGGTCAGGTCTCTGACAACCCTCATGCTGTCCTCAAGAGACTGCTTGTAATCCTCACGCAGGTGTGAAAGTATGTACTGCCCTATAAATTCAGAGATCTCCTCGAACGGTTCGTTCTCCACCTGATACATTGAATCTACGTAAAGGAATCTCCAGCCAGAGGAGAAGAGGCCCATATGTGATACATCTCCCTCCTGAAGGCCTGTCAGGAGTTCTCTGTCATTATCGCTGACCCTCATGAGATCGGATGGGCCGATACTGCCCCTGATCTGCCTGTCGTATTCAATGGAGCTGTGCGCTTCGACAAGGTCTCCAAGATCGGCTCCAGCAAGTGTCAGGTTTCTCAGGCTGTCGCAGAGGAGGCTGTCCTGCACGTTCATCGCAGTATAGATGACCATGGTTCCCATCTGGTCATAAAACTCGCGTACGGTGTCCGGGGGAAGCGTGACCTTCTCCTCGAGTATTGTTGAGAGCCACAGATTCTGGAGATGTTCCCTCTCCCTTTCGTAAGCATACATCTCTATTTCAGGCAGCCGGTCAAAACCACGGTTTCTGGCATCGTACATGACCAGCCGGCC
>JAOZQW010000442.1:0-664 GCA_029932015.1 Candidatus Fermentibacteraceae bacterium | reverse complement strand
TCGCCCTCAACCATGAGGGAGTCACCATTCTGCCTTCCTAGTATCAGCTCAAGCTGAGCGTAGGATATGGTCTGATCCTCGATGATGACGGCGGCATCAGGATCTGTGGGAGCATTGGTGCAGGATAGTGAAGCAAGAAGTGCTGCCGCGAACAGTATTATTCTGAACATCAGAACCTCCAAGTGCAAACAGACTGAATACGATTATATTCAAGTGTGAAATGTAGCCACTGTCCAGTCATTGTCAACGGGAGATAACATTGCTCCAGTACTTGCTGCTGCTATTACTGACGATAACGACACCAGCAAGGATGCCGGCAGTGCCGGCAGGCTGGAACGCCGGCATCTACGTGGGCGAGACCGCTTCCGGTTTACCTCTCATCGAAATGGAAGCGGATTCGATCTTCAGACCCGCATCGACTGTCAAGCTGGTTACCACCTGGCTTGCGCTGGATGTTCTCGGTCCCTCATATATCTACGAGACTGGTCTGCTGGCCGATAGCTCAGGAGGCACTCTATACCTTGTTGGAGCAGGAGCTCCTCTTATGAGTGCTGAGCATGTTGAGATCATGGCTCTCGAAACCGCCGCAGCTCTGAACCCTGATTCCAGGTGGAACCTGCGATGGGATACCGGACGATTCTTCGAAGAGAGCCATCTCCCGGGA
>JAOZQW010000122.1 GCA_029932015.1 Candidatus Fermentibacteraceae bacterium | reverse complement strand
AGTCAGGATTGAAGAGGTCCAGCACGAAGAGCCCTCCCCCGGCCAGGTGACGCCGAACGGAGGAGAGGCATGCCAGCTGATCCTCAGCGGTCTCCAGGTGCTGGAAAGCCCTGAAGGGTACAGTTATCAGGTAAAACTTCCTGCCCAGATCGAAATCCCTCATGTCTGAGAGGACGAGATCCGTCTTCTCCGAGCAGCCGGCTTTAATAAGTCTTCGGCCGCATATCTCAAGCATGGCCGGGGATGAGTCGAGTCCAGCTATCGGTATGCCAGCCATCGCAATGGGCAGTAGAGTCCGGCCAGTCCCGCAGCCCAGCTCCAGTACAGTCCCACCGGTCTCCTTCGCCAGCCGGAGGTAGGATGCGATATCCTCCCGCTGACTGTACGCTGGGACGGAATCGTAGAACTCCACTGACGCGGAGTAATCATCCTTCAGTGTTTGCCGGGCAGTCATCGGAAGATCGCGCTTTCCCTGCCGAAGGTCTTCCCGCAGAAGAACAGACCGATGCTCGCATATACTATCAGCGAGATGTAGACAAGCACCATTATTCCCGGGTCGCTCTGACCCGCGATTATCGACTTTGTAGCCAGAGAGACATTCAGGATCGGCACAAGAGCGGTTGCTGCAGTGAGCTTCATACCCGGCATCATTCCCAGAAAGGCCGGTACGATGATAACCGGGTAGAGTGGACCGATCATGCTCTGGGCTTCTTTATACGATTTTGCGAAGAATGAGATGGTCAGCTGCAGCGATGCGAAGAAGATGGTCAGAGGGAGGAGGAGAGTCAGGAGGAGTACTATCGAGCCAGGTTCGAGAATGGTCATTATCATATCGATGAACGCGGCTGGAATGGCACTCACGTAGCGCACTCCCAGATATAGACCGATGAGGGAGATGGTCGCTGAGCTTATGCCTGTAAGCACTACCACACCGAACTTCCCTATCAGAATCCTGGTTCTTATCACTGGAGAGGTGAGCAGGGTCTCGAGGGTTCCCCTCTCCTTTTCCCCTGCAGCCAGATCGATGGCCGGATACATACATCCGAGGAAGCAGAAGAGGATGAACATGTATGGAAGGATTCCTCCCACCATCTCGGCCAGCTGCTCTTTTCCTGTCGCCAGGTTCTCTGTCGAAATTGAAATGACATGGTAGGCATCAGGGTCGATACCGAGACCGGTGAAGCGCAGCTCGCGCAGTTCGACCTCGTATTCATCCAGCAGGTCGAATATTCTGCCCGCTTCAATAGCCCTTTCTTCAGTCTGCTTGCTATAGATGGTGACCTCGCCCTGCCCGAGTTCCTCAACCTGCCGGGCAAATTCCTCATGAAAGAGCAGATAGGCGTCCAGGCTGTCAGCTATGACCATTTCCGTAGCGGCATCCAGTGAGAGACCGGTGATGACGGAGAGGTTGTCTGCATCCTCGAGTCCGGCAGAGAAGCCTTCTGCTCCGACACCTTCAGAAAGTCCGATGGTCAGGGTCTTCTCCTGAGCCTGCTCTTCGTAGGATGTCACGAATCTCGATGTGAGTCCGATAAGCACCGGGAACATGAGAAGGGGCAGTATTACCATCGTTATAACAGTTCGGCGGTCCCTGAGGGAATCCTTCAGCTCCTTACGGAAGACTGTGATGATGGTCTTCATGATTTATCTCCCCTCAGGATCCTGATGAACTCCTCCTCCAAAGATGCCTCTATCATGCCTTCCCTGAAAGTGCTCCAGGTGTTGCAGTAAAGGAGTCTACCTTCATGGAGAATCGCCAGGTCATCACTCAACATGCTGACCTCACTCATGATGTGAGTGGAGAAGATCACCGTCCTGCCGTCGGAAGTGCATCTGCGTATGAGGTTGATAATGCTTCGGGAGGTTATCACATCCAGTCCGGTTGTCGGTTCATCGAATATCACAACAGCCGGATCGTGGATGATCGTTCTTACGATGGAAACCTTCTGCTTCATCCCGGAAGAGAGCTTGCCTATGCGGCGGTCGGCGAAGGAGTTCATGTCGAGAAGCTCGAACAGCTCCTCTTTCCTCTGTCTGAACCTCGAAGGCTCCATGCCGTGCAGATCAGCGTAATACTTGATCACCTCGTTCGGAGTCAGCCTTGCGTAGAGGTTGGTGGATCCTGTAAGGAATCCGATCTTCGCCCTTACTTCCCTCGGAGACTGGAGAGTATCGAATCCGTCGACCTCTATTGTTCCCGAAGTGGGCTTCATCAGAGTCGCTATCATTCGGAGAATGGTGGTTTTGCCTGCCCCGTTCGGCCCGAGGAGCGTGAAGACCCTTCCGGGTCTGCACTGGAAGCTGACGTCATCCACGGCCTTGACGAAACCGTCGGTGCCGGAGGCTCCCTCCTCCTTCCGTCTCTTCCTGCTCAGTTTGAATGTCTTGCTGAGGTTTCTTATCTCTATCACTGCACATCCCCTTCCAGACTCTCCGAATTCAAGTAATCAATGATGGGTATATAACGACCGGAGAAAGGGTCAGAAGTACCAGGCTGCCGAGATGAAGGATGTACCCGGCCAATTCCCGAACTCAGACCTGGGTTCACCGCTTGACCCGGAGCCCTTGCCGAGGCCCATATTGGCTCCCGCGGAGAGAGTGATGTTCTCGGTCGCCCCGTAAGAGCCTGCCAGTGAAAGGTAGGCCGAGGGATCTGTCAGGTTGACCAGTCCGCCAAGGTCCAGTTTGAGGAGGGGTGTGACCATGAAAGATGCTCCTGGAGCCAGGTAATGCCTTCCAAGTAGATAGACATCACCCTGCGTATATGCCGGTTCGGTTTGCACTTGCCTGTAATCATCCGGGTCAGCGGCTCCCGCTGAGTTGAAATGGTATTCAAGATATCCCGAGAGCGTTGCTTCCAGCCAGCTTCTCTCGAAGCCGGCTGACAGACTCCAGTAGGAATCCCTCTCAGATCCGTCTTTGCTGAGTGCATCTGTCGTCACCACTGCGGTCTCGACCCATCCGGTGGCTCCTCCGAAAGCGCGGTTAGCGCTTCCTCCTATTATCAGATTCTCACGGAAGAAACCCGCCAGCAACGTGACGTCACTCTGCAGGATGTAGAACCTGCCTCTCGTCCAGCCTCCGCTTTGCTTGATGTCTGCATCTCTCCCGAACAGCCATCCTGCTTCTATCTCAGAGAGCAGCCCTGTGGGGAAGACCGATCGAACAGCATCAACCCCGACCCTGTACTCTGTATCGATGGTTCCGTACTGGAATGGAGCGATGAAGTCGGTGGGACTTACCGATCTGGATAATCCCCAGTAGACCGCCTGCCTTCCCAGTGTAACTGTAGCGAAAGGAAGCCTGAACTTTGCGCTCAGCCTGTCGAGATTCTGCAGAATACTTATGGATGCATCAGGATCAGTGTACGCAGGTATGATCAGTCCCTTCAGGTCGGCTATGCGATAGGGGGAGGGGCTGGTCTCTCCCCCGAAGCTCTGGATCGCAGGATCTCCGCCGGACGGAGAGAGTGAATACGCCAGGTCGAACCTGGTTCGTCCTTGATTCTGGGAGAGCATCACTCTCATTGGAGAGATCGCGGTGAAATGCACGTCTCCACCACCATCCCCCGAATTGGTCAGCTCAATCCTCAATTTGAGAGAGCCTCTTATCCCGAGCCCCTGCACCTGCGCGACAGCAAAGAGGAGGATCAGAAGTAAAACAGGAATACGAACAGGATGATGGTTCATCCCTCGATGCTCCCCGAGCCGTCAAGCTTACCATCCCTGATGACCACGAGCTTCTTTGCCCTCTTCATCACTATCTCGTCATGGGTCGAGAAGAGGAAGGTCATCCCTGTCTCCTCGTTCAGCGAGCGCATCATATCCAGCAGTGCGCCGCTGGTCTTTGAGTCGAGGTTAGCGGTGGGCTCATCTGCGATGACCAGAGAGGGTTTCGAGACCATCGCCCTGGCAACCGCAACCCTCTGCTGCTGGCCTCCCGAGAGTCTCGAAGGGAGTCTCCCGGCATAGTCGGCGAGTCCCACCTTACCCAGGATATCCATCACCTTTTCATGACGTTCCTCTTTCGGAGTCCCCTGAAGAAGCATTACATACTCAACATTCTCCTCTACTGTGAGAACAGGGAAGAGGTTGTACGCCTGGAAGATGAAGCCGATGTGATCCCTCCTGAAGTCGGACAGTTCATTCCCGCTCATCGATGTTAGGAGTTTTCCTGATAACCAGACCTCCCCTGAGGAGGGCGTATCGAGCCCTGTGATCACATTGAGGAAGGTGGTCTTACCGGAACCCGAGGGGCCGATGATGGCAGTGAACTCCCCTTTCGTCAGTGTGAAGTCGATACCCCGGACAGCCTGTACCGGGACACCTCCGTCCTCGTAGGTCTTGATGATATCCTTTGTGACTATCACATCTGCATCAGTCATTCTGTTCTCCATGTCAGTCTACAGGCTCTTGCGCATGGCGGCGGCCGCGTTCAGCCTGCCTGCGTGGATTCCAGGATAGATTCCCGCGAGAGTCGTCAGCAGCAGTGTGGCGACAGGATAGATCCAGAGTCGGCTCCAGTCGGTGATCGGATGAATGGCCGAGTCGAATATGACCCCGGATACTTCGATCATGCCGAAGTCGAGTCCCGTCTTCGATGTGATCCAGATGATCAGTATACCCAGCACTGTACCGATCAGAATACTCACCACACCCAGCCAGAAAGCTTCCAGCACAACCATTGTCGCAAGTGCGCTCGGTCTGGTACCGACCGCCTTCATTACCCCGAATTCGTACATTCGTTCGTATACCGACATGAAAAGCGAGTTAACGATCCCGAACACCACAAGACCGAAGAGGATTATCGCTGTTATCATCATGCTCATGTTCACCATGTTGAGCATTGAGCCGACCTGGCTGGCAAGTTCAGCCCATCCTTCAGCTGAATTGCCGAAAACAGAGTATCTGCTCCAGATAGGGAGTGCCGGATCCCTGCCCATCTCTATATCAGTGAGACGGAGCGCAACCTCATGGAATTCCCCCTCCAGTCCCAGCATCGATCCTGCGAGACCGATATCGACGAAAGCGGAGTAGCGGTCCTGCACATCGCTTCCGAAACGGCATATCCCTGTTACGAAGAAGAGGCTGCTGGCAAGACCGCTGTCTGCTTCTGCAGCGGTGATGATTATCACATCTCCGAGCGTGGCATCCAGGTCCTGCGCGAGTTTCCAGCCGATTATCAGGTCAGTGCTGTCACCGCTGAAGTATGAGCCGGTATCAACTGCTGCCTCGAGCATTGACAAGCCGGGGTCTGTGGCGGGATCCACTCCGATCATCGTGACAGGCTTCATCTCCATCGTGGACTGGAGCGAGGCGGGGGAGATAATCCTGGTTGTGAATGCGGTGACAGATGTATCTGCCTCGAGCATTGCCAGTATGGAATCGGGACGATTCACAGTGAGTGTTATCCTTCCGGTCTCCCTGAAGCCCTCCCTGTGTATCTGACCGTCACCCATCCAGGACATCGTGGTCTGGCTGATCATATGAGTGGACATGCCGCTCATGAGTGCTTCCGTGAACATCATCGATGCCAGACCCAGTCCTACTGCAAGTCCTGTGATTATGGTTCTACGCCTGTTCTTCCAGACGCTTCTCCAGGCGAACTTCACCAACCTGCCGAACATCCTATACCGTCCTCAAGGCTTTGGCCGCTTTCGTATGTGCGGCTTTGAGTGCAGGTATCCAGCTTACCAGGGAGGCGGTCATGATCACGCAGAGGGTCGGGATCAGATAGCAATCCGGTGTGATGGTAGCAATCATTTCCCGCATCACCGTGCCGCCGTACTCCATCGGCGGATCAATGACTATTCCGTGATTCGAGAGGAACAGGAGTCCAGCGGTACTCAGAATGCAGCCGAAAACAATGGCCATCAGCCCCATGATGTTGGCTTCGAGAACGATCATCCGGACGATGAATCCGGGTCTGGTGCCCATGGCCTTCATGACGCCGAATTCCCTTCTCCGTTCCAGGACCATCATCAGAATAGTGTTGAGCACGCCCATGGCGGCGACAAGCACGATGATGAAGATCATGACCTTAAGACTGGATTCATCAGCCTGCATGCCGTTGTAGAACTCACTTGCGAAGGTCTTCCAGGAATTAGTCTCCAGACCCTTGCCATCGAGTGCTTCTGATATCCGGCCGGTAAGCCCGTCGACATCCCCGAGCGAAAGGGACATCACCGCGATCTCATGAATTCTGCCCTCCAGAGCGAAGAGTGTCTGGGCGTCGTCGAGGGTTACGTAACAGGTTTTCCCGTCTACCTGCGGATTACCTGTACTTACGATCCCTGTCACCACATAGCGCTTGTCTGCTTCTGCTCCGTTGGCAGCCTGTGAGAGGAGTATGAGCGAGTCTCCGACCGATGCCTCGAGGGTCAGGGCAAGCTCCTTGCCGAGGAGTATGCTTCCTGTGGAGGAAAGATAAGTGTCTGCACCGGAATTTGTGAGCATCACTCCTTCGACAATACGATCCTGGAACGAAGTGGCTTCGGATTCCAGAGACGGATCGATCCCGATAACAGAAGCTCCGGCAGAGTTGGAGAAGATGCCGGTTGAGGACTCGCTGTGAGGTCTCACAGCGAGCAGTGCGCCGCAGTATATCCTGGGAGTCCACGTTCTTACATCAGGCATTGAATCAATGAGAGTCCCAATGGCTTCATAATCATCAATCGTGTTGTAGATCGTGGGATTGGCCAGGTATCCCTCACCATGAACC
>JAOZQW010000441.1 GCA_029932015.1 Candidatus Fermentibacteraceae bacterium | reverse complement strand
ACTTCTCACAGCCCCCGTAGCCCTCGCCACAGCATGGCGATTCCCGTTTGTAATAGTCGGTGCGCTTGTCGGTTCAAAACTATCAGGGGTTCTTGGAGAAGGACGATTCAGAAAAGCAGCTCTCGGCTTTCTGGCTCTTCTTGGAATTCTCTCCATCGCAACTGCTCTGTAAGTTCGAATCCTGTTTTGGGTACCAGTTCTAAAAGCGTCCAGTACGGTTGGCCAGATTCCCACCAATTGGGACTCGTACTTGGACTGGTTGAAGCAAGTGGTGATTGACCTAGCGCGATACACCACCGTATTTTCTACTGCAATGGGATGTAGAATTCAGTGGAGTTGCTCTCTGGAGCACGAACCATTCGGAGGTTAGGGTAATGGAACAGAAGATGAACATGCCGCTTCTCGGTGATCCGTTCCCCGAGATGAAGGTTGCCACCACCCACGGTCCTATGGACCTCCCATTGGACATGACGGGGAGCTGGTTTGTCCTGTTCAGTCACCCAGCCGATTTTACACCGGTTTGTACCACCGAGTTCGTGGCGTTCCAGAAGCGCTTCGATCAGTTCAAGGAGCTGGGTTGCAAGCTCATCGGGATGTCAGTGGATCAGGTTTTCTCCCACATCAAGTGGGTGCAATGGATCAAGGAGGAATTGGAAGTAGACATCCAGTTCCCCATTGTGGCCGCAAACGACTCAATTGCGCTCAAGCTGGGAATGCTCCATCCGGGGAAGGGCACTAACACCGTCAGGGCGGTCTTCATAGTGGATCCCGAGGGCATAGTCCGTCTCATCATGTACTACCCGCAGGAAGTGGGTAGGAATATGGATGAGGTGGTAAGGGCAGTCCGAGCTCTACAGATATCAGACAGGCAAGGTGCCGTTCCCGCGGGATGGCCAGACAACGAACTCATAGGCAACAGGATCATCGTACCCCCTGCATCCAATGTGGCTGATGCCGAGCGGCGGCTGAAGGAATACGAGTGCTTCGACTGGTGGTTCTGTCACAAGCCCCTGGAGTGATCTGACCAAGGTGGAAGCATTGAACTTCCACGATGTGGGGATTTCAATATCCTGGCTGGCAAAGGCTTATTGGAACAAAGCTTTGATTCTGCCAAATGTGGTGCGCTGCAGTTCCAAGGATCCATGAATCTGTAGATGAGGGACTTCAGTATCAGATGCACCACCTGGTAATCCTGGAGAATACGTGTATCTATTTCTACTGGCACCGGTGTCCCAACCCCACACGTAGATGGTCGAGCAGTTGAGTGATTCCATTTCGATGATCAGATTTGACTGTGCATCGTACTCGAATGGAGTATCCAGATACAGAGTAAACCACTCATTTACAGTTCCACCTGTAAGCACGCTGTCCTGATCAAAGACGAGGGTCTTCGAACCGGGGAGGTAGTTATCTTTGAAGAATGGTCCAAGTTCATCCAGCTCCGATTGTCCCATCCATATACTTACATGTCCCTGGGCGTACTGCTCTGATGCGAAGTTCTTCATCGATATGGCGACAATTGTCATATCTCCTGCTGTCTCTTCGTCTATCACTACCACCTGGTAGCGGAAGTACGAATCCCATCAACAGGAAAATGGTGTATAAGCTACTTCATCGAAATCGACATCAACAACTGCTGCCAAGCTTGCACACCGCTTCGTAGTGCTTGAATAGTCCCCAGAGTCTTGATGTCCTGGCAAGGGGGGCTTACGGCTGTGGCACTTGGTGCTTAAAATTGGGTATCTTTACCCACTCATTCCTTGGTATAATTAAATATCCTCATAACATCTCCGCATAGATACCATGAGAACTTCTGCTCTAATTCAGACAT
>JAOZQW010000440.1 GCA_029932015.1 Candidatus Fermentibacteraceae bacterium | reverse complement strand
GGTTCATGAACTCACCACTCGTAGCCCTCACACCCAGCTGGTATCCGAATCCTCCAGAGCACCACCAGGTCTTCGGCAGGTGGAGATATGCGTTGAATCAGACATACGCATCTCTCACTGATCGCATCGGGATCGTACAGATAGCACTGCTTCCAACCAGCAGGTATCCCGACAGACTGCTTCAGATGCTTGATCTCCTGATACTCACAGGTGGAGGTGATCCTGATCCGGATCTCTACGGTCAGACGAACACAGGCTGCATCTCGTTCAGCAGGGAGAGACCCCTCTGGGAGATGGACCTCTACAGAAGGGCCAGAGAGCTGCATGTGCCCATCCTCGGTATCTGTCTGGGACTCCAGCTGATAACCGTGGCGGAGGGAGTACCTCTCATCCAGGACCTCCCCAGTGCCACAAGGGAAGTTCTCGACCATCACGGCACTCCCCTGGACCCCAAAGTGCATCCTGTCCGTATTAACACCGGGTCATTTCTCTACAGCGTTCTCGGAGATGAAGCGGTTGTCAGCAGTTTCCACCATCAGGCTGCAGTATCCGTACCACCGGGCTATCATCTTACAGCCAGCTCTTCCGATGGGGTCATCGAGGCTATCGAGTCAGACGATGGAGAGGTAGTCGCGGTCCAGTGGCATCCTGAACGAGATTTCACTGGTCCGATTCTAATCGATGCACTTCTGGCGCAGTCGGTCCGGGATGAGGACATTTAGCAGTGCTTTACTTCTCTTCACCCGTGGGGATGGAGCGCATATGGGGGAGCCTGCCGGGAGCCGGAAGTGTTCCCGTGGGTGAGATGTGGTGGTATTTTCAGAATGACGAAGGCTCATCGTCCCTGGAATCACTGGATACGGGAGACTCGACCGATCCTCATGAACTGACTGAACTCTGCGGTATTTTTAAAGATGGCCCGCCCGTCATGGTCAAAACGCTTCATACATCACAGGTCCTTTCCGTGCAGGTGCATCCGGGCAGCCATGGAGACTCGCTCAAGAAGGACGAAACATGGATCGTTCTCGATGCTCCTGAAGGTTCTTACATACTCGCGGGACTCGAACTTGAACCCGGTGGGACCATCCTGGAGCATCTGGCTGCAGGCACACTCGGCTCCGCTCTTCGAAGGATACCTGTTGCGCCGGGGGATATCTACCACATTCCCCCTGGAACTGTTCATGCTCTCGGACCAGACCTTGAGATACTCGAGGTCCAGGACAGCTGCGATGTGACCTATAGGTTCTATGACTGGGACAGGACCGGCGCGGACGGCAGACCCAGGGAACTCCACCTGGAGAAGGCTCTTCTTTCCATCGAGCCACCTCCTGGAGGTGAAGCCATCCAAATAGGCTCTGAGGGGCACATTTCACAGGGAGCCCATACGGGTGGAGGCTACTCGATCGAGAGCGTAGGCGGTGAGTATCCGCTTGTTCTGTCCGGTTGCGGTATCTTCTTCCTTTCGCAGGGTCATATCATGATCGGCAGCCGCAGGATGGCCTCCCCCGCCTGCGTGATCTCAGACCCCGGCGGAGGGGAGCTGGATCTCTCCGGGGGTTCCGGATACATCATCAGGCCTGGAGGTGGATCTTGGCTCGCTCGATAACTGGAGTGATAATGGCCGGTGGAAGAGGTACAAGATTCTGGCCTGTTTCCACCAGATCAATGCCCAAGCAGTTTCTGAAACTCGTTGGCGAGAGGACGATGCTGCAGGCCACCGCCGACAGATTCGAGGGGCTGTGCTCCAGGGAGGATCTGATGGTTGTCACCGGCATCGAACACCGCCAGACAGTTCTCGATCAGCTTCTTCCCGGTCCGACCTTCCCACAAACGGCCGCGC
>JAOZQW010000003.1 GCA_029932015.1 Candidatus Fermentibacteraceae bacterium | reverse complement strand
ACAGCCGGGAACCCCTCCAGCGGCTTCAACACTTTCAGCAGCGGCGACAGCGACCAACTCCGTGGCAGCGTCATGGAGTATGTGTCCCGACAGCGATTTCTCGGAATACCGGCTCTATCGCTCCTCCTCGCCCGGTATCTCCCAGAACCCTCCAGCCAGTCCTGTAAGCACTCTCTCCAGTGCAACCGATACCAACTACACCGATACTGGACTCGACTGGAACGCAACCTATTACTACGCCATTCAGACCAGGGATACAGAGAGTCTGAGTTCGTGGAGCAACGAGGTGGAGGTGACCACTCCTGACTCCGGAGGTACGGGCGGTATCCTTACCTGCTACCAGGTCCAGGGACAGCAGGCAAGCTCTCCGTACATTGATCAGGAAGTGTTCGTTACAGGTATCGTTACAGCAGGCGGCGACGAGTTCTATAACTCTTCCGGCCCTGTAGCTGTGATCGGCGATGTCAACGGCGGACCATGGACCGGGCTGGTCCTCTTCGGCGACAGTATCGCTCACCTCGCGAGGGGTGACAGCGTCGTAGTGGGCGGAACGGTTCAGGAACACTTCTCTCTCACCGAACTCGTTTTCATATCGAGTGTCGAGATCGTCTCGACAGGTCATGCCCAGCCACCCTCCACACATGTCGTAACAGGAGATATAGCTATTTCGAAGGCTGACCCCGAGCAGTGGGAATCGGTCATCATCTACGTGGACGACGCGATGGTAACGACCGTCCTGGAATATGGACAGTTCCTTGTGGACGACGGTAGCGGGGACTGCATCTTCGATGACATGGGCGATTACAGCTGGAACCCGGCTGTTGGTGATACGGTGTACGAGGCAAACGGTATACTGTGGTTCTCGTACGATGAGTGGAAACTCTGTCCCAGAGACGATGCCGACCTGAATGTCTCCAGTGCAGGTCCCGGTGAAGTCCTCTCCTGCTACGATGTGCAGGGACAGGCTTCATCCTCGCCTTACGCGGATCAGGTCGTCAGTGTCACCGGTATTGTTGTTGTCGGTGGCGGGGAGTACTACTCCAGCTCCTCGGAATATGCCATCATCATGGATGAGGGCGGCGGTGCATGGACCGGTCTTACCCTGTACGGTGATGATGTCGCTTCTCTCGGAAGAGGAGACAGTATTACCATCACAGGTACAATTGATGAGTACGATTACTTCGGTGGCTGGCAGGAGTCCTTCACCGAACTCGTATATCCGACTGAAGTCATAGTTCACTCAACAGGACACACTCTTCCTCCTGCAACCCTTCTGGACACGGGCGATACGGGCCAGGAGCAGTGGGAATCTGTTCTAGTAAGCGTTGAGGATGTCTCCGTCACTGAAGATGACCTCGGCTACGGTGAATGGGCTGTTGATGACGGTTCGGGTGACATCAGAATTGATGACATGGGCGAATACACATACACTCCCTCGATAGGGGACGCTTTCAGTGAGATAATCGGGGTCTGCTGGTACAGCTTCGATAACTGGAAGATCGAACCCAGGGATGATTCGGACCTGACCGAGTAGAGATCAAACAAATGGTGCCACCCACCATTTTAATAATGGTGGGTGGCACCATTTCTCTCAGTCGCCGCTCTCCTCAGTGATGTGCCAGCTGGCGGTGGTCTGTCCCACCTGAAGCAGGTATCTGAGCTTATCCTTCTTGACTGCAGGGGGGAGAAACCCCGAGCCGAACGGAGCGAGGCACAGAAATTCATCCGGGTCCGGCAGCTCTTCAACTTCGAGGTCTATGTGAGGTCTGGGAACCGGATCAACAGGATACTCAGCTATCCTCGAGAGAAGCAATTCCCTGAGTTCCTCCCATGTCTTGCCCTCACAGCTGAATCCCGCCGCCATTTTATGACCACCCGCACTGATGAAATGATCTCCCATGCTGATGAGAAAAGCGGCCATGTCCCAGTCTCCCATGGATCTGGCTTCTCCAACGAGTCTGCCGTTATCTCTGGGAGAGACTATGAGCGTACCTCTTCGGGTAACACGACTGAGTTTGTTTGCGAGTGTACCACCCATACCACCTGGAATCCGGTCCATGTAAACGAGGGTCATCCCGTATGCGGCAGCCTGATCGTCCCGGCTACGCAGTGCCTGTGAAAATAGTCTGGAGAGAACTCCGGCCCGTTGACGGCCTCCCCTGCCCATATCGGACCATGCCCTGCGGCATCCCTGTGTATCGCTGCTTCGCATGAAATCCAGAAGGATATCAATACCGGATCCCTCACCCTTGCCTACTGTTGAGGTTATGTGCTGGCGGACCATCGAGCCGGTCCATGCGGAATCCCTGGATGGCCATTCCTCCGCTAATACACGCATACCTCCTGAAAGCTCTTCAAGGTCCAACTTCCGGAATTCCTCAAGCAGGTAGCGGTTCCAGCCGAGAAGAGGGACCCTGTCGGACACCGAACCGAGAGCAACTGCGGTCAGAAGGTCAGCCCTGTTCTCCCAGCTTGGGAAGATAGAACTGAGGGCCGCATAGAGAACTCCGCATCCCGCAAGTACTGTCCCGGGGAGACCGAGTTTCTGCGGGTTTACCATCCCATGAGCGTCGGGAAGGGGCGGGTTCAGGGTATGATGATCGGTGATAACGACTCTTGCTCCGAGATCCCGTGCCCACCGCACACCCTTGACAGCCGAACATCCGTAATCAACGGTCAATAGAAGGTCTGAGGGCTGAAGAATCCCCTCCATCCGCTCAGGCTGCAGGCCGTAATCATCCACTCCGCGCTCGGGAAGCAGGGGGATAACTTCGTAACCCTCTCCACCCAGTATCTTCATCCCGATGTAGAGGCCGGTTATCCCATCCATGTCGTCGTGACCGTAGAGAACTATCTTGCCGCCGCACTTGCGCAACCTCTGAAGCTCGCGTTTGAGCACACCTACATCCGGAAGCCCTGAATGCCAGTCAGGCTTGTCGGGAAGCCACTCCATGAGGGGGTCTGAAGCATCAGGGAACCGGTGTTCGAGTACCTTGCGAGCCGCAGGTGTAAGCATACACCTGCCCCGCCTGTCTACGGGCGTTTCACCGCCTGGTCTCATCAGTAATGTCTCCAAAGTGAAATGCCTGTGCCGCTATTGCGGCATCGTCCTGTTTATTCAAGTATAGCTTTAAGCCAAATCGACTCCGTGTCAAGCTGTACGTATGCGGCTCCGGGCACTTGAACTTTTCTTCTCCGGGGAGTACACTGCTGATATGAGACAATGGATACCGCTCCGGGTCGTCTTGATGGTCATGCTCATCCATACGGGCATGATCGCAGCTGCATTCGAGCCTGCAGCCGAGTCTCCCCTGCTGCAGGGAGGAGCGTCTTCAATGCTGTTTCCTCTATCTCCTCTTGTGCTTTTCTCCAATCCTGCTTCCCTCGGTCTTCTCAACGGATCGGGAGTCTCTGCTTCGGCCTCCAGACCTTTCGGTCTCAGGAGATTGGACCGCACCGCTCTTGCCGCTGACTGGATGTTCGAGGATATGGTCCTGGGCGGGGCGCTCTCGCTCTCGGGAGATGGTTCCTACTCTGAGTGCATTCTCAATACATCAGCAGCATGGAAGGCGTCTCCAGGGCTTGTACTTGGTCTGGGCGCTTCTCTTCGAGACCTGCAGATAAGCGGTTACGGCAGAGCCTCGGGTTTCTCGGCTGACGCCGGAGCTGTCTGGTCCCCGACGGCGGGGATCTATTCAGCCATATCGCTCCGCAGCTTTCTCAGATCCTCTCTCGGAGAGTCAGGGGATCCAGCGGCTCCGAAAGTACTGGAGTTTGCTGTTGGTGCAGTTCCAATCGACAGGATCCGCATAGCTCTGGGGATAGGCAGACAGGAGGGACTTGGTCCCGAGTTCTCGGTCATGACTTCATTCATCCCCACCGATGCCATCTCGCTCTCGGCAGGCCTCCTCACCGACCCAGCCAGATTCTGGGCGACTCTGACGGTATCAATATCAAGTCTCGACCTGGCCTATGGGTATGGTGAACACTCGACTCTTCCCGGATCGCACTTCATCTCGCTCTGCTACGGGTCCTGCGCTTCCTCACCCGCCCCATTTGACAGCGGGGCAGAGCCGGATACGTCTGATGCAGAACCCGACTTCCCTCTGGATGTCAACTCGGTAACGGAGGAGGAACTCATCGCAATACCGGGTATCGGCCCCGGAAGAGCCGCCGCCATACGTTCCTGGCTGGACATGAACGGCCCTGTCACAGATATCGATATGCTGGACGACATCCCGGGAATCGGACCCTCCCTGCTGGCTGTCCTCCGTGAATATCTGGAGGTCAGATAAAATGAATGCTTTCTTTCGCATATGGCTTATGCTGATGCTTCTCTGCATGACTCTGCCGGTCCTGGCAGCTGAGGGGGATCTCAGATTCAGACTGCAGAGAAGGTTCCCTGACTGCCAGGGGACTATAGAGGGGGCATATGGCGGAGACGAATTCGCTTTCTATCAGCGGGTGCGATTCTCAACGGGTGCCTGGAGGGGAACTCTGCTCCTCGACAAGGACAGAGGCGAGGAATGGGTGGATACCGCCGCTGGAGGTATTGCCTGGACTCCTCCTTCTGCTCCCGTCCTGAACCTCTGCGCTGGGTGGCTCAAGGCTGATCTCGGCTCAGGTCTGGTCCTTTCCCATCCAGGCAGCTGGGGGTCACAGGACGGACTCAGCCTCTACAAACCCCCGGTCATCAGGGACCGCATCGACCTTGCTTCCTCTCCAACTGGGATCAGGGGTGAACCTTTGACGGGTCTGGGCGGGCAGTTCAATCTGCTCGGATCGAACATATCTCTCCTACTCTGCAGTTCAGCGAAAGATGCAGTTGGGGATGGGCACCACCGAACATCCTCCGAGACGGCAGGCAGGGGTGAAGTTAAAGAATTGCTGGGAGGGATCAGGATATCCATATCGGGATTAGGCCTTTCGGTCGCAGCGGCACAGCTCAGGGAGGACAGCACAACCGCTTCCTGGATCAGAGGAGGACTGGACTGGGATCATACACTGGCTGATTTTCGTATTACAGGAGAGGTCGCTCTGGGTACAGATGGAGACAGTCTTTCGGCTGCATTCTGGGGAGCGCTCTGTCATGAAACAGATTTGTTCCGGCAGACACTGACATTTGTTCGAACCCCTTCCTCCTTTCCCGGAGACAGGATATCAGTTCCCGCAGGGCCATCGGAAGGGAGCGGCCTGGGCTACGGCTTCAGGTGGCGGCTCATCCCTCGCCTTGTGCTCAATGCCGGAGCATCTGCCTACACAACCGAGGAGGGCGGGCTTTTCAGGGGCTCGGCATTGATATCCATACGGCTGCCCTGGCATATGGAGGCTCAGGCCGGAGTAAAAGCAATTTTCTCTGAGAGGGAGGAGGACAGCTGGAGAGGCTGGCTCTCTTCATCCTGGCAGCCTCTGGATCGTGTGAAACTCTCATCCCGGATCCAGCTGACCGGCTGCTCAGAAGGGGACAGCCTTCCGCATGAGCAGGGCTTCAGCCTCGGTACAAGACTGGGATGGGATATCTCACCCGTTTTCTCGACCGGATTCTCCTGCACTGCATTCAGCACCGATGGTTACGCATCCAGGATATATTCCTCGGATGCTTCACTTCCCGGAGAGTTCGGCTCCTCTGCTCTGTGGGGCAGCGGCTTCCGTATGAGTGTGCGTGGCTCCGCCACCCTCTCAAGAGGACTGCACCTGCGTCTGTCAGCGGGACATACCTGGAAGGAAGATGTCTCCTCCCTGGGGAGCGGATGGGAAGAGACTGAGGGTGGAGGACGCACCGAGCTGGGTCTGCAGGTTGACTACTCGCTTCCCTGAACCAATCGTTAGCCTGTACATTTCACCTTCACCGGCGCTCGGAAGACTGCGTCTGGATTTCCCGGAAGGAGACCTCTTGAGACCCTCGTGGGATGAGTATTTCCTGAAACTCGCCATGCTGGCATCTGAAAGGGCAACCTGCCCCAGGATGCACTGCGGCTGCGTTCTCGTAAAAGAGAAATATGTCCTTTCCACCGGCTACAACGGCTCGCTGCCGGGACTGGAGCATTGCGAGGAGGTCGGCTGTCTGATAGTCGATAACCACTGCGTCAGAACCAACCATGCTGAAATGAACGCCATTGCCCAGGCTGCCAGGCATGGTGTCTCCATCGACGGGGCAACAGCCTACGTCACGAACATGCCCTGCACCACCTGTGCCAAAGCGCTACTGGCTGCCGGGGTTGTAAGAGTAGTTGTATTCTCGGACTACAAGGGCTCGCTTGCAGAAAAATTCTTTGATGAGTCGGGAGTTACTCTTGACAGGCGAACGATGCCGGGAACCGTCATTACCTACGACCTGGAGGGCTACTCCTCGGCAAGCAGATTCAAGGAAGGGACCTCCGGCTCAGAAACTCACTGATATGCCTGCAAGAATGGGCCAGTCAAGATTATCGCGCTGGGTGAAGGCCGCCTCCATCGTATAGGAGCCTCCGGACTCGTATGTGTAGCTCATTCCACCGAAAAGTCCCGACAGTTCATCTTCTCCCGGGGATAAGGTATATCCGGCAGAGAGACGGAACCCGCTCGCCTTCAGACTGAGTCCACCTCCGAAGCTGTCCGCAGTGAAGAAGCCCAGTTCACCGCCTGCAAAGGCTGAGAACCCGCTGCCTATATTCGCTTCACCTCCGGCAGAGAGCACGGTCGGCATGTCCTTGTGGATCCCTTTCCATCGGGGTGGGATACCGAGACCGGTAAGGCTGAGCCCTACGCGAATACCCGGCTCTGGTTCCCCGGCAAGTCCGAGTGATACCGATATCCCTGTCTCAGCGTCACCGCCGATATCCTCCCATGAGAGACCTGCAGATACACCTGCTCGAAGCCAATCAGAGAGATGGAGAGATCCTCCCGCAGCGATAGATCCTGTTCCGAAGGAGTACTCCCCCATCGGCTGACCGGCTGCATCCCTGCGTATGATGCCCCCACGTCCGAGGTAGACGAGGCCAGCTCCCACGGAGGCTCTGCCGCCCAGGGAGACCGCGCCGCCAAGGGAAACTGCTGTGGTAGAGAGATTCCATCTTCCGCCGGAAGCTGAGAATCCCGGAGAGAGCATGGCGGGATTTGAGGATACAGCGAATGCCCCGCTGGCAGCGGCCCGACCGGCAGGCCCCATCATCATCACTGACGGGAAGCCCGGTGAGGTCAGCACCAGAAGGTCGGCGGTGCCGACTCCACCTGCGGTGCATATCCCCGTCAGGAGTATCAGCGCGAGATGGTGAAGTACTCGGTGCAAATCACTCCCTCCGATGTAGAGAAGACCGCTGCATACAGCCCTGGAGCAGCAGGGCTGCCTCCAGAAGTCGCAAGGTCCCATAGGAAACTGCCATCCACTGCATCAACGTCAAGCACAAGCTCGCCATTGAGGTTGAATACGCGGATCAAGGCCTGATCCCCATCTGCCGGATCCCAGGCAAATGTAGCGGTGTCTGTGGCCGGACTGGGAAATACGGAAAATGTCTCCGGATCCACAGATCCTCCGCCTCCAGTCGGCGGCATGCTGTTGAAGTAGACTTCCTCCCCGTCGGTGGAGAGGTAGAAGGTACCGTCGCGATCCGTTCTGTATATCGTGATGTCCCTTCCTAGCAGTCTCGAGACTACTTCGCCATGAGGATGTCCGAAGGGATTGTCGGCTCCGACGCAAATGGCCGCAATAGTGGGATCCACAGCGGAGAGCCACATGTTACAGGTTGAACTTGCCGAGCCGTGATGACCTACCTTGAGAATATCTGCGGAAATATCCTCTATTCCGGCAAGGATAACGTCCTCTCCTCCATTTGTTTCCAGATCACCTGTGAAGAGGAAGGCAATTTCACCATAAGTCAGCCTGAGGACTATCGAGGAGTTGTTCGCGCTGGACGGAGGCAGCGGCTCCTTTGGATAGAATACTTCGACTGTGAGTTCGGAACCCCAGTCCAGTGAGTCTCCCATTCTGGGGGTCACATAGTCTGATCCGTTCCTGACGATAGCCTCGAGGTACTGCTGGTAGGTCCAACTGCTCCCGTATGGCCATCCGGAATCGTAAGCTATCCCGACTTCCAGACTGTCATAGACTGAAATTAATCCACCGATATGGTCCGAGTGCGGGTGAGTGCCCACAACCCCGTCAAGATATGTGACATCCAGGCTGTCAAGCAGGGGCAGCACCCTCTGGAGGCCGCAATCCCAGTCGGGTCCGAAAGCCAGCTGTCCACCGTCGATGACATAATTCCTGCCGCCCGGAGTACAGACGAGCATGGCGTCACCCCAGTATTCGTAGGCTGTAGGGTCGATGAAGAATACCACAAGAGGGTCATCATCGGCCTGAACGCAGGTGAGCGCAAGCATGATGAGGAGTACAGGAAAATGTTTCAGTGGGTGACCAAGGCTTTCTACTGGACGAAAGCTTTAATGAAAGCCCAGCTGTTCTGGGCAAAGGAATTCTCGTAAACGCTGTTCATCTGCCCAGGCGTACCATAATCTCCTTCGCCATAGGTCTCGGTGGCTCTAGCCCAGGTCGAGGGTAGACTAGTGACCCATCCGGGATTGATGCGCTCACATGAGCTTCCAGTGGAGACAGGCCAGTTCCTGTCATAGACGAGTTCGTCGATGACCGTCTTCGATGGGTTCCGAAGGATGAGCCTGCCGGTATTCTGTATACGGAAGCAGTTGTAAGAGTAATCCGGGGACAGTCCGCCGTTCATCGAGATATCCGAACATGCGGCCAACACAAAGAATCCCTCCGGGGGGATGAGGTAGGTCGGGAACGTGACGGTCTGTCCGAGTTCATTCTCAATGGACCAGCCGGATAGATTGATCCAGCCGCCCGATCTGTTATAGAGCTCGATCCACTCGCCCAGTTCCTCACTGCTGGAAGCAAGCGGCTCAGCCATGAACTCATTCAGGATGATGTCCACACTGGCCAATGGCCCCCCATCGCTTACCGGCAATGTGGTTCCAAGAAGAGCCAGTGATATCAGAATCGTCATCTTTGCCTTCCATACAATAAGAGCCGCTTCTGCGGCGGGTACTCCATACTATTTCATAGACTGGATGTACTCCTGCGTCAAGTTCCGCCCTGAAGAGTGCTCGAGAAACACTCATCTCTGGGTCAGGGTTCCATGGAAGCAGGTTAGAACATCCCGTAAACGAGAGCTAACCCACCGATGGCAACCACCGCGCAGAGGAGTTTGAGCGGCAGTCCCGCTCGAAGGAAATCCGAGAAACGATATCCTCCAGGACCGTAGATAAGGAGGTTGGTCTGATATCCCACAGGAGTGATGAAGTTGGCTGCCGCACCGTATGCGACTGCCAGGAAAAAGGGGGTAGCGTCCACCCCCAGTGCTGACGCAGAAGCGGCGGCGAAGGGAAAGACTATCGAGGCCGCCGCAGCGGTTGTGATGAAATCCGCAAGGATATTGGTTACGAGGTAGACTGCCGCCAGCATCCCGACTGGACCAAGACTGCTGAACGATGTTAACACGACGGACGAGAAGGCGGCACCGAGGCCGGTCTTCTGGACTGCACAGCCGAGAGCGAGCGCAAATGCCGCGACAGCCAGCAGATTGAGGTTGAGACTGCTCCTCAGCTCGGACAGAGAGAGAACCCCGGTCAGCAGGAATAGCGCAAGGAGGATAAGCAGAGATGTGAACAAAGGCACCAGGCCTATCGCGGCAAGAAGAATGGACAGGAAGCTGGAAGCAAGGATGATGACTGATTTTCTGCCTTCTATGTTGTGTATCTCATGTATCATGGAAATGACGTACAGATCATCGGACCTGGCAGACCGCTTCTCGAAATCTCCGCCTGTAACAAGAAGAAGCAGGTCACCGGGCTGAAGCCGCATCTCTCCTATCTTTCCGGCAAGCCTCCCGCCCTGTCTGTGAACCGCCAGTATGGCCGCATCGTAGATCCCGCGGAAATCCGTGTTCCTGATCTTTCGGTTGATGAGGGACGAACCGGGGGAGACGACACATTCAACGACCCTGAGTTTCTCGTGACGGGGAAGCTCGAAGTGATCCGAGTGAGAGAGCCCTTTATCATCCTTGAGCAGCAGAGTGACTGCAGATGTGTTCCCCGCAAGGAGCAGTTCATCACCAGAGTAAATGATCTCCTCCGGAGCGACTGGAGAGATGGTTCCCCCATCCCTGGCGATCTCAACAAGGAACAGACCCTCGAGGTTTCTCAGCCCTGCCTGCTCAACAGTCTTTCCTATCAGCTGAGAGTCGTCGCTCACGAGCGCCTCGACGATATACTCTCTGGGGCTCTCCTCCAGCGTAGTGACAGGATCCTTTCTGTCTGGAAACAGTTTCCAGCCGCCGAGAAGGATGTACGCCATACCGGCAGCGAGCAGCATCAGCCCGACAGGAGTGAAATCAAGGACGCTGAGCCTCTCGAAGCCGCTGCCCACCACAAGGCTGTTGACTATCAGGTTGGTCGATGTCCCAACAAGAGTAACCATTCCACCAAGTATGGCTGCCCAGGACAGCGGCATGAGCAGCTTGGACGCAGGGACGCCGTTTCGCTTTCCCCAATCCCCGACAAACGGTATCAGCATCGCAACTATCGGGGTGTTGTTCATGAAGGCGGAACTCCCCGCCACGAAAGGCATCATCTGCCCGAGGAAGGGTCTGTATCGCGATGAGGGACGGATCCTGCGACCGAAAAGCCACTCCAGTATACCTGTCCTTCGTATTATCTCGCTGAGAGTGATGAGCATCAGCATCACGGCCAGAGCATCGTTCCCGAAGCCGGCAAGCGCCTCGGCTGGGGTAATAATGCCCATCGCGGTAAGAAATGCGGCAGCGGCGATAAAGACCACCGGAGTGGAAATCCGCCTGGAGTACAGAAGGATTATTACCGCTCCGAGTACACAGGTTACGAGTATCTGAGGTCCGCTCACGTATCCTCCAAGCTCTCTGATATCAGTTGGGAATTACATACACTGCTCAGACAGTGGGGGCAAACGAAACCTCCTCCTGTGAGGGAACAACGGTTCCTACTTCTCTCGCAGGTATGCCAGCAACGATCATTCCTGGAGCAACATCCTTCGTGACCACAGCACCAGCGGCGACCACTGAACGCGCGCCGATACGGATACCGGGAAGCACTATCACGCCGGTACCGAGCCAGGCATCATCCTCAATGACCACTTCCTCGTGTTTTTCACCTGCAGTCATCCGGATCTTCGAGAAATTGGCATAGGAGGAGGTTACCAGCGTCACTCTTGGAGCTACCGACACTCTGTCTCCGAGTATTACCATCCTCCTGTCACCGGGTTCATCGATTATGAGTAGTTCCTCGCCTACGTATGTTTCATTGCCTATACTGTAGCCGGCTGATCTCAGCAGGCAGACACGCAATCTCCAACTGGGCAGGTGGACTGTGATCATCTTGACGAGTCGTTTATAGAGAGAGAACAAGGCACTCATCTTCTTCGGCGGCCCCTTCCGATCTCGAATACAGTCCTTAGCTCAATATTATCCTGCACTATGGAATCCCAATCATGTGATGGTCCGGTTCCTCCAGCCCTTCAGCGACCGTAAATGCATGCCTGCTGCCCCATCCCCGGGGATGAAGCCATGTAACTACGAAGAGGAGCCTCATGTCCCCTCCTCGAAAGCGGTTTTGACTGCCTCCTCAATCCCGGAGACCATCTTGACGACCGAGAAAGCATCCCTCGAATGGAGTGCGCCCTCCCGAAGGCGGTCCATTTCAGTGGGAGTGGATGCCAGCGAGCGAAGGAGATCTGTCAGGTCTCTGTCTCCATCCGCAAGGACAAACCCGTTCACACCGTCTTCTATATAGTCCCTTATGCCGGAGCCCTCGGCCTCTTCTGTGGCGATGCACGGCACTCCGCAGGTTAGTCCATGCGGTACGGCAAGGCCACCCTGTGAAGGAAGTACAAGTACAGAGAATAGCTGGATGTATTTCTCGGCATCATCGATGCGCCTGCCTACAAAAACAACGCTCCTCGCCAGTTCATCCGGAACCATCTCCCGCAGAGTGTCCTGATAAGGTCCGTCACCCACAAATAGTGCTTTCACCGGAAGACCGGAAGCTGCGAGTTCCAGAACGCTTTTCAGGAGCATCTCAGGTCTCTTCCTCTCCTCCAGAGCGCCGAGATATCCCGCGACAAAGGAGCCCTCCAGTCCGAGACTGACTGCAAGATCATTTCTAAGAGGCGCGAACTCCCCGAGTCTGCGTAGCACGAGTTCCGTATCCACAGTGTTCAGAGCGCAGGTTATTCTGTCCCTGGGATATCCCTTTCCGGTGAAGTACTCGACCCCGCCGGAATTGTATGTCAGTACTCTCGTTGCCAGCCGCCGGTACAGAGGGGAAAAATATTGCCTTGCAACTGATTCCGAGTGGACAGGAGGAGCCTCGTACAACACGAACGGTATTCCCTGTATCCTGCAGGCCAGGGCAAGGAGTAGTGAACCGGGGAAATATGTCAGCCCCTCAGAAATCACCACATCGAATCCACCTGACAGTATCCGCGGGATGAGACCGGGATGAAGAACACGGTACTTCTCACCTGTCGCCAGCGGTACTGTAGGCAGGAGACGCGTCTCGAATGGAGCCTCCTTCTCTGATCCCGCGGTTGATCCGCCGCCGCTCCCTCTGCCGTGAAAGACGACCAAATCCAGTCCGTCAGCTGCTGCGAGCCTGCCCCAGATCGGGACACGGAAATCGGGGAGTATCCTCTGACACAGAGCTACCCTCAGCACTCGGCTGGAGATCATTGCCCCTGAAGCCCTTCCAGGAGGGACTCCAGCATGCCAGTTGTGACCTGAGGTGAATGACTGCGCAGCACATATGCAAGAGCTCTTGCTCCCGCTTCCCGAATGAGCTTCTCCTCCGTGCAAAGACTCTTCATCAGCCCGGAGGCTTCTTCCGTTGAATGGGCAACCCATCCCAGACTCTCCCGCTCGATGACTCCGTCGGGATCAATTCCCAGGGTAAGGGCAGGCACTGCCCTGGCGAAGGCCTCCAGCAGAGTGTTCGGGAAACCCTCCATCAGAGAAGTGTTGAGAACGATGTCCGCGTCGCTGGTCATCTCCATATATCTGCGATGCGGAACAGCAGGGCATACGCGAAGATTGCTAATCCTTTTAGCGCCCTCAATGAATCCGTCGTACTCCGAGTCAAGCTCCCTCTCTCTGAGGGCAACAACCAGGAAATCCCATTCAGGTGTCATCTGCGCCAGTTCGAGCAATTCTTCAGGTCTCTTGTTCCGGTTGATCCTGCCTCCCCATAGAGCTCTCGGACGAGCCTCCGGTTTCCGGGATGAGAGAGCAGTCTCCCTGTCGGGGATGTCGACAATATTGGGGACCAGGATGGAGGGTATTCCGAAATTCTCCTTCAGCGCTTTCCTCTGACTCTCGGTCTGGCAGATGACAGCATCAGCCTTTTGAAGGGCATCCAGATAGGCCGTTCGCCGCACGGCTGAGAGATTAGACCAAAGCCATTCCCTGTTCACATTGTAGTCAGCTCCGACCCAGAAGACGAATCCGGCGCCAAGGAGCCCGGAGAACAGCCGGACCCTCGGAGCATCGTGGAATGAGCATCTCTGTATGAATAACCCGGCTCCCGATTTCGCCATTGCAGCAAAGAGCTTCAGCGAATCGTATATGTATCCCAGCCTGCTCCTCTGCTCCCTGAGACGGTATGCCACTTCCACCCACTCGGGAAGCAGGTCGCTGGACGAATCCGCATCAGGGGAGAGCGCAACTATCAGGCAGGCATTCCATCCGCGCGACCTGAGACCGGATGCGAACCGGACCTGCTGTGTCTCGGCCCCGCCTGTCCTCGAACTGTCTGTGTTAAGTGCGGCGGCGTAGCCGTCCGGGGTTACGAAGGCTATCCTTCCAGGAGGGACAGGCCTGCTCACCCCTTCCCGGCTTCCCCAATGAACTCATGCCTTAAAACTCTCAGGAAGGATCTATATGCCCGGTGAAGTACAGATACTGTCCTCCTGCTGTTAATCCCGTATGCCAGAGAGCGGATGCCTGCCCTGTTGAATCCCATCTCAGCGGGAGCCCAGGTTCCCGATCTCCCTTGCCGGAACCCCACCAATCACACAGTCAGGCCCGAATGTTCCCGTCACGACTGCTCCAGCTGCAACAACTACATTCCGGTCAAGGACGGTTCCCGGAAGGAGGACAGCTCCGGCGCCAATCCAGCAGTCGTCACCGATACTCACGGGCTTCCGCTTCACTCCACTTCGGTCATATCTCCTGGCGTCAGAAATCAGTGGATGGAAATCGGAATCGAATATCTTCGCGTTGGCACCCACAAGAACCCTGTCGCCAATGGTCACACTGAGGGTGCATGAGACCACTGCACCACTCATTCCAACGTCATCTCCGATTATGAGTTCGGCATCCCTGGCAAGGGTCTGCACGAATGTAGCCATGGAGAGGCCTATTGGGTTGGCGAAAGGGCCCCCCTCAGACTTGAAGGAACTGCCTATGGAAATACTGCTTCCGGGACAACGTCTGATCCTGAAGGGGCCGTTGAAAATGCTGCCGGGACCGATATCAATACTCCAAATATGGCATCGGAGCCTTGCAATGAGAGTGGAAAATGACCTGCGGATGCGATTAATCTGCCCATGGAGCCTCCAGGGAAGAGCCCTGCTGCTCAAAGGATCGCTCCGGCGCTGGTATCGGAATATGCCTGCATGGGACGGTATATGTGAAATTAGTATTATACATGCAATGCATCCAGGGACACTTAACAGGCTCTGTGCAGCAGGTTCCAGAGATGATCCTGCGTGGGGGTGCCTATCGAAACCTGCGTGACAAGCGCTGACCATGGAGATATGTGCGAGTACTCCATGGAGGAGGCCGATACGCTCATCGTCACCATCAGGACCGGCTTCCCTCATGGGATGGCTGCGACGAGAAGGATCCTGCTCATTGCGAAAGCTCTCCAGGAGGGCGGGGCAACTCCCGCTGTGATACATGCAAACACTTCAGAGAGCTGCGGTTCCGGCAGGAACACCCTCCCGGAGGGGGTCTTCCAGGGAATACCTTTCCGCTACACATGCGGCAGGACCATTCGTCCTGACTCTTTCCTCTCCAGGCGGCTCTGCACCATATCAGGATTCATACGGACCTGTAGACTTGTAGCTGAGGCCGCTACATCCGGCAGGCTGAAGGCGGTGATATTCTATGAGAGAAGTATCTTCTCCCTCCTGCTATTGATGCTCCTCTGCAGACTCATGGAGGTCACCTTCGCCCTGGATCTGGTCGAGTGGCCGGTTGCGATGGAATCAAAGCGGAACTTGATTGGCAGAACAAGCCTCCGGCTGTACAGGACGGTCGCTCTGCGCATGGCAGACAGAGTAACCACAATATCCAACTTCCTGCTCGAAAAGGTCTCCGTAATGGGGCGGAAGCCGGAATCGGTGATGTACCTCCCGATCCTGGCCGACCCGGGCGAAGTTAAGATCCGCCGCAGGCCCGTACCGGGCAGGATCGTCATCTCTATCTCGGCTGGCTATTCACGGGAATTGAGGATGCTGCTCGATGCCTTTGCTGAAGTCAGGATGGCTCATCCCCGGGTGGAACTCCATATCACGGGCGGGTTCAGTACAGCTGATCTGCTGCGCCTGAAGGGCGGAGAATCTTCGGTCGATGGAAATGGGAAGCTCACGGATGGTGTCAGATGCAGGGGATATCTCCCCAGAGCGGACCTGCTCGAACTATTCGCCACTTCCTGCGCCGCAGTCGTGGCTCTGGAGGATGACCTCCGTTCGCTGAGCAGGATGCCGACCAAGATAGCCGACTACACTTTCAACGGCATCCCGCTGGTTACAGGAGATATTGGTGATGTCTCCCGGCTATTCACGGATGGAGAGAGCGCTTTCATGTACAAACCTGGGGACGCTTCATCTCTAGCCGCTTCATTGCTGAGAGTGCTGGATGACATGGATCAGGCGGAGGAGATCGGCATACGCGGGAAGTTGCTCGCTCTGGAGCGATTCTCATACACTGCCTATTCAAGATCCCTTCCAAAATTCCTGATGGGACCTGAATGAGAAGGTTGATTGCACTGCTCATATTCCTTCTCCCCTTCCAGAGCCTGTTCATCTATTCTTACCTCTTCTTGCTGATGATGGCTCTTCTGCCATTCGTACTCATCCTCGCGTACTCCAATAACAATATCAGGAATATCTCCCTGTTCATTCAGCGTTCCAGACCGCTTCTACCTTTCATAGCCCTCTTCTATTTCTCGATAGTGCTTGCTTACGCCCTCTCACCGGGATTGAGTGGTCAGGATCTGAGGTGGTTCCTCCTCTGCATCACATCGGTCGGATGGATGGTGCTGACGACAATCTACATCAGAACCCCCAGGGATGCTGTCTTCCTTCTCCGGCTGCTTCTCTTCGGTGCAGCAATGCAGTTCATTCTGTACCTGCTGTACAAATTCCACATAATCGGAAGCGGGATATACGCCGAATACGGTGTGAGTGGCGAAAGCCGCTTCCAAGGGTCGTTCTCCGGATACGAACTCCTGGCCGAGTATCTCGGTCTGAGTGTGATAATCGCTCTCGGACTGATCACGTACAACAATGCGATAAGACGCTCCAACAGAAAGATTTACATCGGCATACTCATGATATTCATGGTCGGAGCACTGACCGCGACCAGGGGATTCGTCATCTCCATGGTCTTCCCTCCTCTGCTCTTCGTCCTTCTCTACATGCGATACTCGAAGCGAAGAGGGCAGCTGCTCAAGCTGCTGCTATTCCTGGTCATTGTACTCTCGATCGGATACAACTACCTTGTCCCCAGAGAGGTCATTGATTACAACCGTACGCGGATCATGGATCTGGAGGTCTCCGGGGAAAGAGCCTTCAACAGAGCTTCCATGTACGTGGTCGCGTTTGGTCTCCTTCGGGGAATGCCACTGACGGGTTACGGCACGCGAATGATGGAGGTCTTCAACAACAGGATGGGGGGGACATTCGTATCTCCGCACTCAATCTATCTCTCCATGCTCCTTCTCGCGGGATACCTCGGATTGTTCTCGATCGTGCTGCTGCTGTACAAGACCCTTCGATGGTCTTACAGGAGTCTGAGCAAGCGGTCGAAGTCTGACCCTTACAAGGGTATCGATGTCGCCCTTATTGTATTCTGGCTCTTCTGGGCCTTCAGCGAAGCCAAGATCGACGCAATAAGACAGGGCTCTTACCTCTCCATCCTAATGATCTACTTCGGCATTACGAACGCAATGATAAAAAGGGACGCCCTGCCGGATGCCCGGCAGGAGACGGAGGACAGTTAGCATGGCTTCACCCCGGCTTATTTACATCTGCTCGATAGGACACTCGGGTTCGACCCTTCTCGATTTTCTTACCGGATCGATAGAAGGGGTCTTTTCCGCGGGGGAGATGAGATATTACTCATGGCAGCTGCTGCACGGCAGCATCAAACCGCCATCCATCGAGAACCAAAACATCTGCACATGCCTGAACCCCTTCGACAGATGCCCTGTGTGGAGTACGGTGACAGACCGAATCTCAAGTATCACAGGCATCGATATCGCATCCGACCCTCTCTCTTTCAGGATAGGCTATACGAGACCCCAGTCCTTCACAAGGAGTATTCCAAAGAGGCAGCTTCTTCTCAGACGGCTTGTCGGATCGTCGGCCAGAATCCGCGGACTCGGGTTTCTCTCCAGGATATCGGAGAGGCTTCAAAGACAGGTGACCGATAACAACTGGAATCTTATAAACGCGTTAGCTGAAACTGCGGGAGCCCAATTCGTAGTCGATTCAACCAAGGACCCTTTCCGGTTCTCCCACATCCGGAGAGGCAGGGAGCAGGACGTCAGTCTGATCGTCCTCACCCGCGATCCTTACGGGATAGCGTGGAGTTCGGAGAAGCGCGGGCGTGATCCAGTCCCGGTCGTGAAACAGTGGCTGAGATTCTACAGCAGACTCGAGAAGCTACTGGCAAATACCACCGACATGAAGAGTGGGACCGCGGATGTGCATTTCGTGAATTATGAGGATCTCTGCTCTGATCCCTTTTCAGTGAGAGCGGCGATTGCGGCATTTCTGGGACTTTCCGAACCCGGGGCTGCTCTCGATATCGACACAAGGGATTACCATCTGATTGCAGGAAATCCCATGCGCTACAGAGGGCCGTTGACGATCCGTGAAGACACCTCCTGGAGAGAAGGTCTTTCCAGGTCAACCGAGTCTTTTGTCAGAGACGCCATAGAAGGCACTGCTGTTCCGGACTTCCTCCGGCACTACGCAGATCACGGGGGGGAGACTGCCGGATGAAGCTCTTCTGGTTCGTTAATATTCCATTCCCCGCTGTCAGAAGACGACTCGGTATGCCGTCTTCGGGTGGCAGCGGTTTCTGGATGGTGGAACTGCTCGAGAGCCTCAGACGTGACCACAATGTAAGCATCAGCGTTGCCTGGTCCGGACGGCAGTGCGAAGCACCCTTCTCGTTTGAAGAGGGCGGAGTCGTCTACCACTGCGCGGGGGAGAACCGCCTTGAGGAACTCGGGATATCCACCGGTAGGCTTCTCAGACACTGGGAGACGCTTATCCCCTCGGAGAAGCCGGACCTTGTCGAGTTTCACGGGACCGAGAAGTACCACGCTCTTCTCGGAAGCAGGATCGATATGCCCTCCCTCATTGAGATCCAGGGAATACTCGGTGAATGCGCCAAGGCTTTCTTCGGACCGCTCCGGGGTTTCGAGCGGCTCCGATTCAGGGGGCTCGTCAGGCAGTACATGTCCTACAGGATAAGGTCTCAAAGGGAGGTCAGGATATTCAGAGAGGGAACATACTTTTCCGGGAGGACTGCCTGGGACCGGGACTATCTCTTTTCAATCAATCCCAACGCTGAATACCATTCATGTCCGAGGATAGTGCGGAGAGAGTTCCGGAACTCGCTATGGACTCCTCCGAAGGATGGGAGAGTACCCCTTTTCGTTTCGACCGCATCTGCAAAACCCCTGAAGGGAGTCGATGTTCTGCTGAAAGCAGCAGGTTCTCTCAGGCGAAGGGGAATGGATTTCCGGATTGCTCTTGCAGGTCAGTTCCCGAATGGGGGCTACGGCCGCTATCTGAGGGACATGATGGAAGCACTGGGTTTGACAGAACAGGTCTCCTTTACCGGATACGCAGACCCTTCGAAACTCATCGATATCTACAGCAGTGCCTCGGTCTTCGTGCTGCCCTCGTATATAGAGAACAGCCCAAATGCCCTGGCTGAAGCAATGTGCTTCGGACTTCCCTGCGTCGCCAGCTCTACCGGGGGGATCCTGTCGATGATAGAAGAGGGAGTCACCGGAAGGCTCTTCGGCAGGAGTGACAGCGAGGATCTCGCCGATGTGCTTGAGGATCTCGCGACCGATCCCGCGACCGCAGCGGAGATGGGGCAAAGGGCCAGTCACGTATGCAGGACTCTCCATGATCCCCGTGCCGTCACCGAAACGATGATGGCTGTCTATAACTCCATTATCGACAGGGAGCGGAATGGCCGGTAATCCCAGCTCCTTCCTCGGTCAGGTTGCACAGACCTTCGGGGTCCGTCTCGCAGGCATAGTCATGGCCATCCCCACATCGGTATTCCTAGCGAGGGGTCTCACACCTGCCATGCGGGGTGAGTACACTCTGATCCTGACTTCAGTCGCGGTGGCAAGTCTCTTCACTGGAATGGGTCTTGCTCCGGCAAACGTCAGGTTCGCAGCGAAGTATCCGGAGATACGTGGGGCACTTCTCGGCAACTCTATCCTGTATTCGCTTGTCATCGGCGCGCTGGCATTCCTTGTACTCATTCCTCTGGGTGGCCTCTTCTCCCTGACGATCACCTCGTCTGCCGTAATCAGCCTTCTTATCTCGATGACCCTGTTCTCGGGATATGCGGCCAACATCCTTCTCGGTTCGCAGCTCATCATCAAGTACAACATCGCCCAGATAGTCGAGTACATTTCACGGTTCGCAGCCTTCCTGGCGGCATTTCTGCTCTTTCACGGCATCTGGGGGTACATATTCGCCTATACCTCTTCTATCGTACTTAAATGCGTTTACGTCCTGTTCGCTCTCAGATCCACCATCTCTGTCTCAAGACCTTCAGTTAAGATCCTTTTCAGGCAGATCCGATTCGGTCTTCCCCTCCATCTCTCAACTGTTCTGCGGAGGCTGAACAAGAGCATCACCATCTACCTCCTGCGCTTCTTCTCCGGGGATGCGGCGGTCGGATATCTGGCTATCCCCCAGAATTACCTTGTGAGGGCGAAGATCCTCCCGAGGACGGTTGCCTCTCTCCTGCTCCCGAGAGTGGCAGCATCGGATGATGAATCGCTGGCAGAGCAGACGGCCAAGCTTCTCAGGATGATGTTCGCTTTCTTCCTTCTGGTGGCGCTGCTCATCTTCCCGGTGATACCATCACTCTTCACTCTGCTCTACGGCGTTGATTACCAGCCTGCCATACCCGCAGCGCAGATCATCATCTTCGCTTTCCCTTTCTTCTCGTTCAGTCAGGTATCATCCAACTATCTAGTCGGCAGAGGCAATTCCCGATTCTTCCTGAGGCTCTCTATTTACAGCTTCGGGACGGGTGTTACAACGCTCCTTCTCTGCGTCCCGCCCTGGGGGCTCATCGGCGCGGCCCTTGCAGTTGTGACCATGGAGCTGGCCTCCTTCATATACTGCCTCATTGCCATGAGAAAACTGGGTAGATTCACACTCGGACAGATGCTTATTCCTGTACCTGCTGATATCAGGTTCCTGATCGAACGGCTGAGACGGGTCATGAAGCGCTCCGGGACCACGGAGCAGTAAGGTGTATATGGACTCCATACGCAAAGAATATCTCGTTTCCACTTTCGGTCTCGGTCTCATCATCGCCGCGATTTTTATCAGATCAATTGGGATCATCGGGATATCCGTTTCAAGCACAGAGACAGCGGATGCCCTCTGCGTACAGCCCGATACGAGGAGTTACCTGGAACTCGCCACCGACCTTTCCGACGGGGTTCATGAAACGGCATCCAAGCGCATGCCTTTGTATCCACTGCTACTCCTTTCTACGGGAGCCCTCGCAGACGATGGTCATGGAATAACTATTCTCCTGGTCCAGCAGCTGCTCGACCTGATGACGGCTCTCATCATCGGCGCGACAGCGTCGCGCTTCTCCCGCAGGGCTTTCCTGCCGGCAGTCGGTATCAGTCTCCTCATACCCGCACTTGTGATACATTCATTCATGCTTCTGCCGGAGTCCCTGATGGTCACTGTCTGCGCGGCCACAGGCTATCTTTGGATAAGACTCTACCAGTCGGAGAGCGGACGGTGGAGGACGGCGCTGGTCGTTGCAATCGGAGCACTGCTCAGCATCGGGGTTGCAGTAAAGCCGGTAATGTCACTTGCCTGGCTCCCTTACGTATCTCTCATCCTTCTGTGCCGCAGATTCCCGCTCAAAGAGAAGCTCGTTCTCATCCCCCTGCTCTTCCTCTTCTCCAATGCTTTCGGCTGGGCCTGGCGACACCACAACAACGAGCAGTTCGGACTTGACGCCCTCTCTACGCAGACGAGCAGGGATCCTTTCGAACGGGTTCTCATTCTCTCTGGAGAAGTGGGATGGGACCGGGCTTTCAGGGACTCTATCGTGAATATCATCTCCAGCCCTGCACTGACCGACAGCGGTTACAACTGGGCGAAGAGGGACAGCATCTTCAAGGGCATCATGTGGACTCTGATCCGTGAAGACCCGTTGCGAATCGCTGTTCCGCACCTTGTATCCTGGCCGGGCTTCTTCAAGCCCGGGACGAAATACTTCGAGGATCTGCCGCTCTTCCAGAACAGTCCTCTGATCTTTCTTCTAATCAAAGGTCTCGCCATGGCAGCAGCATTATCACTAGCCTGTCTGTTCTTGATCTCCCTCTTCCGGCGGAAGCTGAGATCCAGGGCATCCCCGCTGATAGGTATGGCCGCGGCCTGGTTCATTTTCTCTGCGGTAGTCTCAGGCCCGGCCGCAAGAGCGCCGAAGTACGGTCTGACATTTTTCTGGGCTTTCGCCGCAACCGGGGGTGTAACTGTGACATGGCTGCTGGACAACCGCAAAAATAGGGACATGACCGATGAAGGGTGATCCTCGCATTAGCGGCATTACACTCGGGATCATGCAGCCGTATTTCTTTCCGTACCTGGGCTACTACCAGTACATGGCCGCCACCGACAGATTCGTGATCTACGATGATGTCCAGTTCATCATGCGCGGGTGGATCAATCGGAACAGGATACTTGTTCAGGGCAACGAGCATATGTTCACCGTTCCCCTGACCAACGCCTCCCCGAACAGGTCTATCCGGGATGTCCTTATCTCCCATGACCAGAAATGGAGAGAGCCCCTGAAGCGGACCCTGCACATGGCCTACAGTAGGGCTCCCCACTTTGATGAGTGCATGGACATCATCATGCCGGTGATCGAATCGGACACATCATCGATATCAATGCTAGCGACAGAGAGTCTTGCGGCAGTCATTCGCGAACTGAATATCGATACCGAGATCGTCCCCAGCTCAACTGTCTATAAAAACAGAGGACTGGACAGAACGGAGAGACTCATTGATATCTGCATAAGGGAAGGAGCAACCGCCTGCGTCGTACCGATCGGCGGTGCTTACATGTACCCGAAAGACGTCTTCATGGAAAGGGGCATCACGCTGCATTATCTCTCTCCCCGTCTCGTGGAGTACGGGCAGTACGGCACGAGTGCCTTTGTGCCGTCTCTCTCCATAATCGAC